>JAAYGH010000262.1 GCA_012727825.1 Trueperella sp. | reverse complement strand
GACCTTTATAGCGCTGGATGCCTTGTCCCTCGGCCTTCGGGAGCTTCTTGCCCTCCGCAAATCCTGCCTCGAGTGCCTCATCACGCTCCGCGTCTGAAAACACATACTCGTGTTGGGCGTTCGTCCACTTGATGCGGAACAGCGGAGGCATCGCCAGATAAACGTATCCGCCCTCAATGAGTGGCTTCATGTAGCGGTACACGAACGTGAGCAACAGAGTGGCAATGTGCTGACCGTCCACATCGGCATCGGCCATGAAAACAATCTTGTGATAGCGCAACTTGCTGATATCAAACTCTTCTCCAACACCTGTACCAAATGCGGTAATAAGATTTTGGATGGTGTCTGAGCTCAGTGCGCGGTCGAGGCGAGCCTTTTCGACATTGAGGATCTTTCCTCGGATCGGCATAATCGCCTGATTATGAGGATTTCGCCCATTCACGGCCGAGCCACCGGCCGAGTCACCCTCAACAATGTAGATCTCGCACTCTTCGGGTTTGCGCGACGAGCAGTCCTTGAGCTTGTTCGGCATTGCGGCCGATTCGAGCACTGACTTGCGACGAGTGGCTTCGCGAGCCTTACGCGCAGCCATCCGAGCCTGAAACGCCTGGGTAGCCTTGCGAATAACCTCGCGAGCTTCGTTTGGATTCATGTCGAACCAGTCATTGATCCGCGCGTACGTCTGTTGCTGAACGTAGGTTCGTGCCTCGGCGTTGCCGAGCTTCGTCTTCGTCTGACCCTCAAATTGCGGTTCGCCAAGCTTGACGGACAAAACGACGGCGAGACCTTCACGGACGTCGTCGCCAGAAAGGTTTGGCTCCTTTTCTTTCAACAAGTTTTTCTCGCGTGCATACTTGTTGATCACCGAGGTCAACGCTGTTCTGAAGCCCTCTTCGTGCATACCACCCTCGGTGGTGTTGATCGTGTTCGCAAACGTGTGCAATGTTTCCGAATACGCACTCGTCCACTGCATCGCCACTTCGAGCGAAATCTTGTTCTCTTCGTCTTCAGTCTCAAAATAGATCGGCTCGTCATGGACGGGCTCGACCTTCTTGGTCTTGACGAGATGGTCGACGTAATCACGCAGACCGCCGTCGTACTTGTAGGACACCTCGAGCTTTGGTTCCTCCACGTCGGTGATGGACTCCGTGGATCCCACAACTTCCTCGCCCTCAATAACAGCTTGCTCGCGCTCGTCGGTGAGCGTGATGCGCAAACCTTTATTGAGGAAGGCCATCTGCTGGAGGCGGTGGCGAAGGGTTTCGAAGTCGAATTCGACGGAGTCAAAGATGTCAGCGTTTGGCCAGAAGGTCTGAGTAGTTCCAGTTTCGTCCGTCTTCTCGCCCCTCTCGAGAGGGGCAACGGGTATGCCACTCTCGTAGGAAATTCGCCAGACGTAGCCATCGCGCTTGACGACCGTGTCCATGCGGGTGGATAGGGCATTAACAACAGACACTCCAACGCCGTGCAATCCGCCGGATACCGCGTACGATCCACTGTCGAATTTACCGCCGGCGTGCAGGACCGTCATGACCACCTGGACTGCTGGCAGGCCCTCCCCGGGATGAATATCAACCGGGATTCCTCGCCCGTCATCCACAACGCGCAGGCCGCCGTTTTCCAGAAGCGTGACGGTTATATGACTCGCGTACCCAGCCAGCGCCTCATCCACCGAGTTGTCGACGACCTCATAGACCAAGTGGTGCAAGCCGCGTTCACCGGTGGAACCGATGTACATACCTGGGCGCTTGCGCACGGCCTCGAGTCCTTCGAGAACGGTAATATTGGAGGCATCGTACGATTGCTCAGACGAAACCTCGCCTATCCTGCCGTTCGATGTTCCGTTCGACTTGTTTTCTGCCACGCTTGGCATCTCCTAACGATCGCACATGTGGTGTGCGTCTCCTTGAGCGGCCGTAAACGCGCTCTACAGGCGTTGGACCTCGTTTTGGTGGGTCCCTACCATTTCGGCCTGACAAGTAATTATAGCGCTTACACGGCTATATATCGAGTCACAGGACCACTTTTCGGTTGAATTAACGTTTGGTGATCTGTGGATAAAACTTCGGCTCCGGGCCGTCGAGATCTAGCGACGTCGATAACGGGCGCCACATTCCCATCCACCTTGTGATGGCGTCATTATCCGTAAGTATCGCGTGGCCCGCGGCCGGGCACAGAATACGGACCGTGCTTCCACGACGGCGCATTCGGCCCATTGACCACGATATCCTTCACCACACCCTCGCCCAGCTCGTCGGCAAGCTTCTTGTCAAGGAACGCCAATAGTGCGCGAACTTGGGCCTGCCATGAGGTGGATTTGGATCGCAAGGTCAGCACCCCGTCGTCAGAAAAATCTTCGACGACACAGTTTTCAGCAAACGCCGGGCCCACAATCTCTGCCCACCTGGCAGAAATCGCGCCGACGTCGAGGTTGACACTCCATCCCATTCTCTCAACCAGCCCGGAGTAGACGAAACTCAGTGGCTTCGGGTCGCGTTTCGAAGGTCGCGCACCCGATCCCGCGTCCTGCCCGGGGCTCGGAACGAAGACCTCCTCCCCCAGTTGATCCTGATCTCGCAGTGGATTGTGGGTGTCAATACGGCGGCGAATCCACCCCTGTTGCTCTGCCATGCGGCGCGCACGCTCAAGTGATTCGAGTGGAAGCCTGTCGCCGTACTTGTCCGTGGCCGCATCCTTTGCCTGCGCGATCTTCTGGCGTGGAACCGAGGGCTTCATTGCTCGCCTCCGCCGTCGTCGTCGCGGGTCACAAGCCCGTCGTGTACGCGAAACCGCGTTCCCTCGAGGTCGGGCAGATCGTCGCCGACTGCTGCCGTCACAAATACCTGCTCGGCTTCCTTAATGATCTCGGCAAGTCGGAGTCGACGCCGTGAGTCGAGTTCCGCAAACACGTCGTCGAGGATGAGGATCGGCTCTTCGTGTTCGTCCCAATCCCCCGACACGTGCGAACGCAGAAGCTTCCACGATCCCAACCGCAACGCCAATGCAAACGACCATGATTCACCGTGCGAAGCGAATCCCTTCGCGGGCAAGGTACCAAGGCTGAGTTCTAGCTCATCGCGATGTGGGCCAACGAGGTTTACCCCGCGGTCGATTTCCTCGCCATGCCACTCCCGTAGCGTCTCGAGCATCGCTTGCTCGGTGGTCGCCACGTCCTGGAGCTCAGTTTCATGCGCGTCAACCGCCGTTCGAGACGTCTCGCCGTCGTCACCATGAAGTTCCTCGGGCCCAGGCAAGATCCAGCCACGACGCTCATCCAGATTTGCCGCATAATCGATGCGCGCAATTCCGCGACCGCCCGACACGTCGGTGTAATACTCCTCCACGAACGGCCGAAGTCCCGAAATAATCTCCGCTCGCGCCGCGATAATCTGCGCTCCGTACCGAGCTAGCTGGGCGTCCCAAATATCAAGGGACGCCTCGTCATAGAATCCACCCCGTCGTCGTGCTTTCTGCATCGTCTTCAGCAATGCGCCACGCTGCCGCAAGACTTTCTCGTACTCGCTCTTGACGGCCGCAAGCCGCGGGCGGAACTGGATCATCAGGTTGTCGAGAAAACGACGCCGGGTCGAGGGATCATCCCTGACAAGCTCAAGATCCTCAGGCGCGAACACCACTGCACGTACGATTCCCAAAAGGTCGACAGGGCGGGCGTTTCCCCGATTAATTCGGGCCCGGTTAGCCTTGCCGGTGAGGATTTCAACCTCCACCATCGTGTCAGACTCGCCGCGCCGAACCTTCGCCCTCACCACACCCGCGCTTGCTCCTTGGCGGACAAGCGCGGTATCGGCGGCGACGCGATGGGATGTGAACGTGGCAAGATATCCGATCGCCTCGACGAGGTTCGTCTTGCCCTGGCCATTTTCCCCGACGAAGGTGACAACACCAGGATCAAGTTCGAGCACAACCTCGCGGTACGATCGAAAATCGTTTAACGCCAGATTAGAAATGTACAAGGGTCTAAGCAGAACCTAATTCGCACCGAACGTGCGGATTGGCATGAGCAGGAGCCGGAAATCATCGCTGACGTTTCCTTCGTCGTCTTGCGCTGTAACCACCGCAGGCTTCGTCGGATGCGTGAACGACAATCGCACAAACTCCGTGTCAATCACCGAGAAACCTTCCTGGAGGAACACGGGGTTGAACGCCATTTTCAGCTCTTCACCCTGAAGTTCCGCGGGTAGTACCTCGGAGACTTGGGCGTTATCGCCGTGCCCGGCCTCGAGCACGACCTCCCCCTCGGAAAACGACAGGCGCACAGCCGCATTCTTCTCTACGACGAGGCGGGAACGTTTAATACCTTCGAGCATCTCCTGGCGATTCATGACGACGTGGCCGCTCACCTCCGTCGGAAAGAGCGAGCGGACCTGCGGGTATTCGCCGTCGATCAGCTGAATCGTGTTACGGCGCCCTCCGGCGGTGAAACCAATTAACGCTCCCAAACCTTGATCTTGCAACGAAATTTCGATCGGTCCTGACGAGCCGAGTGCTTTGGCGACGTCGAGGAGACGCGACGCACGCACAAGGATCCGGGTGGAGATATCGGACGACGCCGGAGTCCACCCCAAATCTCGAACGGCCAACCGGTAGCGGTCGGTCGCCATGAGGGACATCTGGTCCCCCTCGATCTCGATGCACACGGAGACGAGCATGGGCAGCGTGTCGTCATTCGATGCCGCGATCGTCACCTGCGAGACAGCTTTTTCCCACTCTGCGCCATCGATCTGACCGATCACCGGTGGCATTGCGGGAAGCTCGGAGTAGTCCTCTGTTGACATCGTCTTCATTGAGAAGTGGGAGGCTCCGCATTCGATCTCGAGCTTGCCGCCGTCCACCTCAAGGTCGATCGTGCGCGACGGTAGCGAGCGCGAAATATCGGCCAAGAGCTTGCCATTGACGAGCACATCTCCTGGCTTATCAACCTGACCTTCGATCGTGATGTGTGACGATATGTCAGAATCTCGAGACCCGAGTGAGATGGTGCCATCTTCAGCCGCCACGATGTGCATGCCTGCTAGAACAGGAATGGCAGGGCGATTGGGAATGGTACGCGATGCCCACGTGACCGCATCGGTAAAGATGTCATGATCGACGCTAATTTTCACCGTCAAACCTACTTTCGTTCAATACTGGCTCTACTTTACGCGAGGACACACTTATTTACCCTGTCGATACCTGCATCGATCGTACGTGGGTGTCCCATCCGGCGATCAATCCAGTCGGTGGCCAAAGTTTGTCATTCGAGTATTAATTTGTAGTAGTAGTTATAGCCTTTGTGGATTCTGTGGAAAACTGGATATGTCGTTGCTATATTGAGACTTTCTCGGTGTGGAGAGTTGCTGGTACAACACTGCGAGCAAGTGTGACATTTTGTGGACGGAACACTTGCAAGGTCTGACTTTCCGCAGTTTTTGAGGCTTTCTCCACGTTAACGGCGAAGATATCCGTTGTATTATCCACACGAATTGTGGATAACTGGGATAGTTCCTGCAACCTCAGTGGTTTTCAGCAAGCTTTGCCTGCTCCTTGGCAGCCTGCTTGATACGTGAGGTCAATTCTGTCACCTGGTTAAAGATCGTTTGCTTTTCTGTCATCAGTTTTTCGATCTTACGCAGCGCATTGATAACAGTTGTGTGATCGCGCCTATTAAAGGATTCGGCAATTTTAGGTAACGAAAGATCAGTCATTTCTCGGCACAGGTACATAGCAATGTGTCGTGGTTGCGTGAGCGTGCGTGTGCGGGTTGGAGATTTAAGATCATCCGTCGTTACTCCGAAATACGACGCCGTCTGGTGCATGATCAGCGCTGCCGTCACGGCAACTGAACTTGGATCAGACATGATGTCTTTGAGAGCGGTTTCGGCCACGTCGATTGTGACAGGGAGGTCGAACAGGCCAGCGTAAGCAGTGACGCGTCGGAGTGATCCTTCCATCTCTCGCACGTTCGTCGTAATGCGTGAGGCGATGAATTCGAGGACATCGCGCGAGACGTTGAGCTTTTCCGAGGCAGCCTTCTTGTCGAGAATCGCAATTCGGGTTTCAAGGTTAGGGAGGTCAATGTTTGCGACGATTCCCGACGCGAACCTTGAAATCATGCGGTCTTCAAACCCATCGAGCAACCTGGGTGCGACGTCAGAGGTGATCACAATCTGTTTATTAGCGTTTGCCAGAGCGTTGAACGTGTTGAAGAACTCTTCGAGAGTTCCCTCTTTGTTCGATAGGAACTGAATGTCGTCAATGAGCAGGATGTCCACCGACCTGAAAATATTCTTGAAGTTGTGACCTTCCTGCGTCCTCATCGCGTTGATAAACATGTTGGTGAACTCTTCTGAGCTCACGTAAAGCACGCGACTGCCCGGAAACAGGTTGATGTAATAGTTTCCAATCGCGTGAAGCAGATGGGTTTTACCCATGCCCGAATCGGAGTATAGGAACAGCGGGTTGTAGGTGGAGCCAGGCGCTTCGGCGACGGCGAGCGCGGTGGCATGTGCGAAGCGATTGGACTCGCCGATCACGAAGTTTTCAAAGGTATAGCGCGGATTGAGATGTGCGTCGGACTGGTCTTTGTTTGTCTGAATCCTAGGCAACATGGGGCTGAGGCGTTCCTCAGATGCCGGCACGGTGGAGCGCGAATACTGCGGATCCGGGCGCGCATAATCTGGTTCCGGTGCCGGAGCGAAAGCAGGGTCAGTATGGAATTCGTCGACGGCGTGCAGTGGACGATCCGCTGATGCAGTCGCCTGTTCCTGCCACTGTGTCTCAGGTTGTTGCCACGTCTGGACCACCGGCTGAACCGCCGTCGTTGGTTGTTCTGTCAGTGACGGATCGACGGAAATGACGAGGCGTACGGTGCGGCCGAGAATGTCGGAGAGACGATCTTCCATAATCGCGGAGACGTGTTCAGTTAACCAGTCTTTAACAAATTCTGACCCTACTCCGACCATGAAGATGTCGTCAGCGGTGGCAAGTGGCCGTGCGAGTCGAACGAAGGCTGTCTGGGAATCGGAGAGCTCTCCTTGAGTACGCAATAATTCCGTCGCGGCTGTCCACGCATCTTGCGCCGGTGAGCTATCCGCCATTCTTTCTCCTCGTGTCATCATTGAGCCAACATCGACCAATAATAGAGTATAAAATGTGGAAAGTCAGGCTAGTTATACACAACGTTGTTCGCACATGTGGATATTACATCGTTGTAATTCGAAAGTGAGATCCGCGCACTTTCCGCCCAAAGATCCAACCACAGCTTTACCCACAGGTGTGGAAATCGGGTAAAAGTGGAATGAGTCAAACTTTTCCTCAGCTGTGGTTTGATCGACTGCTTGTTACATCTGTCACCGGAGAGGCACCGAACGTTGACCTTTCGGCGAAAACTCCAGTAAAGTCATCAAGTCATGTGTGTCAAGCACACGGCCTCACATCGAGGCATTTTCAACATCAAGATCTAGATATAGGTGGTCTCATCATGACTACGAAGCGCACTTTCCAGCCGAACAACCGCCGTCGTTCCAAGGTGCATGGCTTCCGTAAGCGCATGTCCACGCGTGGTGGACGCGCAATTCTGGCAGCTCGTCGCCGCAAGGGACGCGCCAAGCTTTCTGCATAAATGCTACCCGCAGCCAACCGAATGCGGGAGTCAGCGGACTTCCGTTCTGCCTCCCGTACCGGACTGCGCACAGCCAATAAATACTTCGTCATCCACGTCGTGGAAGCCGAGCCTGAAGCCGACCTCCTGGTCGGCTTCACTGTGAGTAAGAAGGTGGGTAACGCCGTCGTCCGAAATCGGGTGCGGCGCCGGTTGAGGCACATCATGAGGGACTACCTCGATATTCCAGCCGCGAAGGTCGTCATCCGCGCACTTCCTGCGAGCGCCACTGCCTCCTCTGGAGAACTACGCGGTGCCCTGCACGCACAACTGACCCGGCTAGGAATGATCCATGCGTAATCCCGTCGTCGCAGTGATGAGCGTCGCGATTCGGTGGTATCAGAAGAACATTTCCGCCAACACCCCACGTCGATGCCGTTATGAGCCGACGTGCTCGGCATATGCCCTGAATTCGATTCAGGTTCACGGTGCAATTAAAGGTACACTCTTAGGTACTTGGCGGCTCATTCGTTGCAATCCTTGGTCAAAGGGTGGCGTGGACTGGGTGCCTGAGAAAGGCGCATGGCCGACGAAGCCACTTGGTTATAAAGAACTCATCGCTTACCGCGAGAACGAAACAGATCATCAGGTCATCCGTGGCCATGGCGACGATCACGACGCACCTTAAGGAGCTCAGGTTTTGGATACCATCCTCTACCCCATCATGTGGGTCATTTCGTATGTGATGTACGGAGTGCACGAACTTCTCACGATGTTTGGAATGCAGGGAGGTTCTGGTCCGGCGTGGGTTCTGTCGATCGTGGGCCTGACGATCTTCATTCGTATTCTGATCATTCCGCTGTTCAACAAGCAGACGCGCGCATCTCGCGCCGGTCAGGAACTTCAGCCCGAAATCAAGAAGATCCAGAAGAAGTACAAGGGCCGCACCGATCAGGTCTCGCAGCAGCGCCAGCAAGAAGAGCTTCAGGCGCTGTATCGCGATCACGGCACGTCGCCATTTGCGGCCTGTATGCCGATGCTCATTCAGATGCCGATCTTCTTCGCGTTGTTCCGCCTGTTGTATGCGGTGCTCCCGCTGTCCAACGGCACGTACGCGCGCGAATCCATCGGCGCGATTAACCAGGACGTTGCCACGGAGATCGCGCGATCCACCGTGTTCGGCGCCCCGATCTCCTCCTCGATCTCCACGCGAAACGAATTCAGCAATCCGTCGGCCGTGTTCGCCGTCGCCGTCGTCCTCATCGCGCTGATGATGATCACGCTGTTCTTCTCGCAAAAGCAGATCATGACGAAGAACCTTCCAGATTCGGCGCGTGACCCCGATAATCCTGCTTATAAGATGCAGAAATACATGCTCTACGGCATGCCGCTGATCTACGTGTTC
>JAAYGH010000261.1 GCA_012727825.1 Trueperella sp. | reverse complement strand
GTGAAAAGAATCGATGGATCTGGCGAAACGAGCGGAACGGAATCGACAATTTCGTGGTCATTCTTACGGAAATAATCGAGCCAACGCTTGCGAATCTCTGAGGTACGCATGGTGCTCCTGTAGGTGTAACCGGGCCGACGGCCCCAAGTCTATGACTATTTAGATGTGTTGAAAGAATCTGGTTGATTGGTGCCGGTGCCATCTTCCGGCTTATCTGAACCGAAGGCATCGCGAAGTCGGGATGCACCCTTGCGGGCAGCGAGGAACGGCGCACCAACAGTCGACGTCACAAGCGTGGTCATCGCCGAAATATCCTCGGACGTGCGCGCTGCGGCTTCCGTGATCGTGTCGAGCTTCTTCACTTGGAAGTTCGCCTCAGCAACAGTCTGGGCAGCCTGATCGATCGCTGGAAGGGTGTGATCCGTCAGCTCACGTAGCGACTCCGTCAGTCGGTCCAACACCCCGGAAAGCTTTCGCAGGGGTTTAATCGAAAAGTACACAAGAACGAGGAACCCAAGTGCTGCAACAAGGCCAGCAACCTGCCCCAAAGTAATCTCTGCCATGTCAGTAGCCTAACCCTAATAAGACAACGCGCCACGGCTGGGCCGCGGCGCGTTGTACTAATGAAGATTTAGCGCGAGTAGTGCTCGACGACGAGCTGGACCTCGCAGGTGACCGGAACTTCCGCGCGCTTCGGGCGACGCACCAGCTCCGTGCGAAGCTTCGTAAGGTCAACGCTGAGGTAATCAGGAACGTTCGGCAGGACGTCAGCGTGCTGACCCTGCGCTGCCACCAGGAACTGCGGTGAGGCTTGCGAGCGCGGCTTGACCTGAACGATCTGGCCAGGCTTGACGCGGAACGACGGACGGTCAACGATCTTGCCATCCACCATCACGTGACGGTGGACGACGACCTGACGTGCCTGTGCAATCGTGCGAGCAAAGCCCGAACGAAGAACGAGGGCATCCAGCCGCATTTCCAGTAGCTCGATGAGGTTCTCACCGGCCAGGCCTTCCATCTTGCGGGCCTCATCCCAGGTCTTGCGGAGCTGAGCCTCGCGAATGCCGTACTGGGCACGCAGACGCTGCTTTTCCTTCAAACGAATCGAGTAATCTGATTCCTTGACGCGGCCGCGTCCATGTTCACCTGGACGGTATGGGCGGCGCTGCATGAGGCGCTCCGCCTTCGGGGTCAGGGCAATACCGAGGGCACGCGATTCGCGCACCGACTTACGAGAACGATTTTTGGCCATGTTTAAACTCTCCTGTCGACTCATGGCACGCACATGATGTGCGCGGGATCAACACAAACGGCTAAGATCCCAGGTGTTTACTCCAGATGGAGTGCATTACTTCGGCGAAGCAACCGCTCTAGATTAGCATCACTCGCCTTTGAGAATCGCCCTGAACCGTGCCATTCTCGACGTGATGTTGGCCTCGAACCCGCGATCAAGCGGCTCGTAATACACGGTGCCCTCAAGTTCGTCTGGCAAGTATTGCTGGCTGACGACGCCCGAGTCGTAGTCGAACGGATATTTGTAGCCCGCGTCCTTGCCGGTTTGCTCCGCAGCAATTTTGGAAGCTTTCACAGACTTATCGCGCAGATGGACCGGTACGGCACCGATTCTGCCTGCACGCACGTCAGCAATTGCCTTGTTAATCGCAAGATAAGCACGATTGGACTTTGGGGCGGTTGCAAGGTGGACCACGGCCTGCGCGAGAATAATACGCGCTTCGGGCATACCAACGAGTGCCACCGACTGAGCTGCCGCCGTGGCAGTCTGCAGAGCGGATGGATCGGCCATACCAATATCTTCAGACGCCGAGATCATGAGCCTGCGCGCAACAAACCTGGGATCCTCCCCCGCCTCGAGCATCCGAGCCAGATAGTGCATTGCCGCGTCCACATCCGAACCGCGAATAGACTTGATAAACGCTGAGATGACGTCATAGTGCTGATCGCCATCCCGGTCGTATCGCACGGCGTAGACGTCAACAGCCGCTTCGACGTCGTTGATCGTCAGCGTGTTCGAGGTGACTGCAGCTTCCAAGATCGTTAGTGACCGTCGCCCGTCGTTTCCGGCGAGACGAACGATTTCGGCTATCGCATCCTCATCGGCTTCCACAGCGTTGCCATATCCACGCTCATCCTCAAGGGCACGGCGCACGAGGGTGTCGATATCTTTGTCGGTGAGCGGATGAAGTGTGAGCAGTAGTGAACGCGACAGGAGCGGTGAGATCACGGAAAACGACGGGTTTTCCGTTGTAGCAGCAATGAGTATGACCCAGCCATTTTCGACGGCTGGCAACAACGCATCTTGCTGGGTCTTCGAAAACCGATGTACCTCGTCGATGAAGAGCACAGTTTCTTTACTGTAATTAACGAGGTGGCCCTTTGCGTCCTCGATAACTGCGCGCAGGTCTTTGACACCTGCTGATACCGCTGACAGTTCGACGAATCGACGATTGCCCGCACGCGCCACAAGGTATGCCAGGGTCGTCTTTCCGATGCCTGGTGGTCCCCATAGAAAGACCGAGGACGGAGCTCCCCCACTTTCTGGTTCGATCAGCCTTCGAAGCGGTTGGCCCGGACCGAGCAAGTGTTGCTGACCAACAACCTCGGCAACCGTGCGCGGGCGCATGCGCACCGCAAGCGGAGCCTGCGAGTCCACCGGCGTGCCATGTTCAGTGACTGAAGCTTGGTCGAAAAGATCCATGTGGTCAGTTTAACCCCGCGATCCGACACCTCCACATATGCCCTCGCCCTACTGTTATTTGAGCGCTTCGAGCGAACATCTAGGCGTCACGCTGCCTAGCAAGCTCAACAATTTGCGCCGCATTTACGATGTTGATAGTGGCATACTAGACATATCTCACGTGAAAGGTTCGCGAATGTTTGATCGCTTGGGTAATGCAATCGCGCGTCGACCAAAGTTTTTCGTTTTCGGCTGGGTTCTCCTTCTTATTTTTGGAAGCGTGTCCGCCCTGTGGGGCTTTGGGCAAGGCAATATCTTCCAGCGGATGGAGTCATCAGAATCAATGGTGCCCGGTTCGCAGTCCGATGCCGTGATTGAAAAGACGAGCGAAGAGTCCTCGGTGGAGTCAGCAATCGTGGTGATCACAGGCGTAAACGCCGACGAGGTGGAGGCCGAACTCGAAGCGTTCCGAACCGAACTCGAAGGCATCGACGGCGTGGAGCAGGTCGTCGATCCCATAGCGATTGACGCCGAGTTCGCTGCAGCTGCGAGTGAGGCAGTCGACGACGCCGTCTCGCAGGCTCTCGCCGATAATGCGGCTGCAATTCAAGAGGTGAGTGACGCTGCCATTGCCCAGGCTGAGCCTCAGATCCAAGAAGCAATCGCGGGTGCGATCGCCCAGGCCGAACCGGAGATTCAGGCGGTCATTGCGAGCGCAGTTGCGGAGGCTCAGGCAGAAAACCCCGGCGTGCCGGTAGAGATTCTGGCTCAGCAGATCGAGCCCGAGGTTCGCGCACAGGCCACGGCAGAGATCGAAGCGCAGGCTCGTGAGGCAGCGACAGCCGAAATCCAGGATCAGGCAAGTGCTGCCGCATCTGAGGAGATCGAAGCGCAAGTCCGCGAAGCTGCTACTGAGGAGACTGCCTCGATCCCTAACCCAGCCGATGACTTCAGGTCAGACGAGGGCTTCGTCGTCGCCGTCAACGTTCCTGGCGAGGACACGGGCGCAACGGAACCCATCCAGGCAGCAAGCGATTCATTCGAAGCAGAGATCCAGAAGGTTAATTCCGACGCTCAAGCGAACGTTAGCTCTAGTGCGATCATGGAAAACTTGATCCTCGATATGGTGATGACCGACCTCATCCGCGGAGAGGCCATCGGGCTTCCCATCGCCTTGCTCCTCCTCGTTATCGTGTTCGGCGGTCTGCTTGCTGCAGGACTTCCACTCATCGGCGCTCTTACCTCCATCGCGGTCGGTATGGGGCTTTTGTGGGTGCTGACATACATGACCAATGTCGATTCCTTCATTCTCAACATCATTTCGGTCATTGGTCTCGCGCTATCCATTGACTACGGTTTGCTGATCGTTTCGCGCTATCGCGAGGAAGTTGCCGAGGCCCTCGGAGCGCGCGGTTTAGCGTTGGATGGCAGCGAGGCCCCCGACGACATGGACGCTCTGGTCGACCATGCGGTGACGACTACTGTCGCCACCGCCGGCCGCACGGTGTCCTTCTCTGCGCTCACCATCGCCTTCTCTATTGCCGGACTTCTCGTCATGGAAGCGCCGATGCTGAAGATGATCGCGTTTGGCGGCGTGATCGTCACTGTCTTAGCAGTTGCAACCGCCGTCACCATGGTTCCGGCGCTCATCAAACTGTTAGGACACCGCCTTGTGGCTCCGTCCTGGCTATCGAAACGCAAGGGGTTTGGCACACTTGTAGAAAAGGTCGGAGATACGGCATCAGACGAGGGCTTCTTCTCAAAGCTTGCCAAGTGGGTACACGATCGCCCAGTTCCGATCCTTCTCGCCGTAACCGCCATCTTGCTCGTGATGGCCTCCCCTATCCGGGATCTCGAGATGCGATCGAATTTCTTTGAGTACATCCCTGCCGATTCTGACGCGGCTGTCGCTGTAGACGACATGCAGGACTACCGCGCATTTGCCACGCCGTCCGGGACGATCATCGCCGACGCAATTCCGGAGGACACCGGTGAGTTCGTCAACTTTATCGAGGGTATCGACGGCGTTGAATGGGTCTCCGAGCCAGTTGTGATCAATGGCGGAGAAACCCAGATCGATTTTTATGTTCCCGCAGATGATCAGGTCGGTGACGAGGTGACGGACGTTGTGCAAGACATCCGCAACCACGATCCGGGTTACAAGACCGACGTCGGAGGTTCAGCAGCACTGCAATTGGACTTCAACCAGTCCGTCATTGACGGTGCTCCGCTCGCGGCCGTCGTCGTGGTTCTTGCCGTACTGATCCTGCTGTTCCTCATGACGGGATCGGTCATGGCACCGCTCAAGGCCCTCGTTATCAACACACTTTCACTCGTTGCCGGCATGGGCGCGACCGTGTTCGTGTTCAACAACGGACTCTTCGGGTTGCCTCAGACCAACGGACTCGAAACTTTCGTTGTGGCCGCCGCGATTGCCTTCGGTTTTGGCCTTGCAATGGACTACGAAGTGTTCTTACTCGCACGCATCAAGGAATACTGGGACCTGGGCGAAGACAACGACACAGCGGTAGAAAAAGGCTTGCAACGCTCTGGTCGAATCATTACCTCTGCTGCAGCGATCATCGTGGCAGTGTTTATCGGCTTCGTGTTTGGCGACATGCTCGCGATCAAGCAGGTAGGCGTGGCACTGGCGCTCATCGTGATTGTCGATGCAACACTCGTTCGCATGCTGCTCGTGCCCGCAACGATGACCCTGCTTGGCAAATGGAACTGGTGGGCGCCCAAGCCACTCAAGCGGGTTTACGAAAAGTTCAAGATCGTGCACTGACGGGGGCCGGCGCCGCTCCCTATCCCCGCAAACGCGAGGGGTTTCGGGCCCCACTCCCGCAAACGCGAGGGGTTCTGGGTCTCACACCCGCAAACGCGAGGGGTTTCGGACACCTGCGAGGGGAACTACCCCTCGCGTCTTACCAGTAACCCTCGCATGTGGCTCGGAGGCGCCGGCCGGCGGCGGGACGCTAGGCAACATGTGGCTCGGAGGCGCCGGTCCAAGACGGACGCGACGTGTGGGTCGGCGGCGCCAGCTCAGTGCCGGACGCGAGGAGTTCTGGATCCCACTCCGGCAAACGCGAGGGGTTTCGGACACCTGCGAGGGGAACTACCCCTCGCGTCTTACCAGTAACCCTCGCATGTGGCTCGGAGGCGCCGGCCGGCGGCGGGACGCTAGGCAACATGTGGCTCGGAGG
>JAAYGH010000260.1 GCA_012727825.1 Trueperella sp. | reverse complement strand
GCGGTGATGCGCCCGCCGTTCTCGTTCGTAGTAACGGTAAATTCCATGAATAGCTCCTTAGGCCACAGACATTAGTAGTTGATCAGGACGCCGGAGAGTGGATCGATGCTGACCCACGGCGTCGTTATTCTTGATAGGGATAGCGGTCAACCTCCACGGTGACCTGCGCTTCTGAAATATTTCGCTCACTGCGCCGCCTGCGCCAGGTCACAGCCTTGTACGCGAAATAGCCGAGGGCCACGAGAATTCCGATCACGGCTAGACCCGCCACGATCGGGAGGAACACGGCTGCGATGGACAGGCCCGCTGACGTCGTATCCTCGGCGGCCGACACGATCGCCGTACCACTACCGAGCGTACCGACAGTGACAGCGGGTCGAGCAGTCGATTTAAACATGTGCATGACGAAAGCGATGATCACGCCCGCGCCGATCGCCACCAAGGTTCCGGGTTCAGACAGTGCTGAACCTTCCGTGACCTGCTCCGTGGCACCGTAAGCCTCGAGGCCGGAGGCAAAAACCAGACCACCGGATGCGGGGCGAACAAAGGTTTGGATGATGTCATTCAACGAATCGACGACCGGAATCTTATCCGCCACAAACTCGATCACGAGGAGGACAGCGACGATTGTGAGCATGGCAGGATCTGCCAGCCACTGCCAGCCAGAGGGCAGGTTGACGACATCGGTGAATCGAGCCAGCAGACCGAAAACGAGCAGCGGAATGTAGGCGTTCAGACCGGCAGCGCCGGCCAAGCCCGTGGCAGATAAGAGATCCATGGTAAAAGTGTGTCACCCAAATGCTGCAACGTACAGCGGAGAACGCTCCACCGCACGTTGCGCAATAGTTTTAGGCGGACGGGCTACTTACCGGGATTATCTTTGGTTGTTGCGCCGATGTTCTCGGCGCCCGGGGCGACGGCGTCGTCGACTCCGGCAGGCTTGGTGTCGTCCTCGTACACCGTCTCGTTGTTCGGGGAATCGGTTGCGCCGATTCGATCAGCGCCTGGTGCGGTCACATCGCGATCGGGGCGCTGATCGCCCTTCGCACGATGCTCTTCGGCACCGATTTCTTCGGCGCCGGGTGCGACGTCGTCGTTACGATGAGGGAAGTTCTTGTTTGAGTCGTTCTTATTCATCGGTCCTACTTTCCGTTATGCGGTGGTTGAGCCGCCAACTACTGACGAACTTACGCGTCCCGATTTTTGTGATCCACTGAATTACCCCGTGGCGAACAATGTGGGGCACAAATGGTTTAAGCTTCAACTATGAAGGCTTTTGGATTTCTTAGTTTTGGACATCATGCGGTTAGCGATCAACAAGGGATGAACGCACGCGACACCCTCCACGCTCAACTTGAGTTGGCGAAGGCCGCCGACGAGATCGGCGTGAACGGCGCGTACTTCCGCGTTCACCATTTCGCTCCGCAGGGCGCGTCCCCGATGCCACTCCTTGGCGCGATCATCGGCGCCACAAAGAACATTGAGGTGGGTACGGGCGTCATCGACATGCGTTACGAGAACCCGTTCTATCTGGCAGAAGAGGCTGCAGCGCTCGACCTCCTCGCTGACGGACGGCTAGCCCTCGGGATCTCGCGCGGTTCACCGGAACCGGCAAAGAAGGGATGGGAGGCGTTCGGGTATACGGGCGAGGCTCCCAACGGTGCCGATATGGCCCGGAAGAAATTTGAATTATTTATGGCTGCCATCCGGGGCTATGGAATCGCGGAGGCAGCACCACTCGAGGACCAGTATCCGCGGATGTATCAGCCGGGCACGTCACTTCCGATCTTCCCGTACTCGCAAGAACTAGAAAAGCACGTGTGGTGGGGATCGGGCACGAATAAGACCGCGGAGCAGGCCGCTCTCGATGGCGTCAACCTCATGTCCTCAACCCTCGTGTCAGAGGCCGACGGCAGTTCTCTCGGTGAGCTCCAAGCCGATCAGATCCGCGCCTACCGTGAAGCGTGGCAGGACGCCGGGCACAACTGGACCCCGCGCGTGTCAATCTCGCGCTCAATTTTCCCGATCGTGTCTGAAGAGGACCAGAAGCAGTTTGGCTTGCTCGCCTCGAGCGAGGACCAGATCGGGTACATCGAAGGGGCAACGAAGACGACGTTTGGCCGCACATATGCTGCTGAACCTGACGTCCTCATCGAGCAGCTCAAGGCTGATCCGGCGATCGCCGCCGCCGACACCTTGATGATCACCATCCCGAACCAGCTTGGTGTGGATCCGAATCTGCGTATCCTGCAGAACTTTGCGGAGCATGTCGCGCCTGCGCTCGGATGGATTCCGAATACTGAGGGCCTGGTCGAGGGCTACCCAATCGACTAGCGGCTCTTGCGTCGTCTCGGTGGTGTGCTCGCCGCGTGCCCGCCTCAGCTCGCCGCGTGCCCGCCTCACCCCGTTTCAGGTGGCACCTGCGTGCGCCACGAGGGGCTTAAACGCGGTGGTTAGGTGCCGTGTGATGCGGTTAGGTGCCGTGTGAAGGGGTGGCGCCTGCTTCAGTTGGTCCTGACGAGTGAGGCGCCTC
>JAAYGH010000259.1 GCA_012727825.1 Trueperella sp. | reverse complement strand
CTTGTGACCGGCGGAGCCGGATTTATTGGCGCAAACTTCGTCAACTACACGGCAAACGAGATCGACGACGCCGACGTGACCGTCGTCGACAAACTCACCTATGCCGGAAACAAAGATTCAATTGAAGACCTCGACGAGAAGGTCACGCTGATTGAGGGCGACATCGCCGATCCGGACGTCATCGACCCGCTCGTCAAAGATGCGGATCTCGTTGTCCATTTCGCGGCCGAATCGCACAATGACAACTCGTTAAGAGATCCGTGGCCGTTCATCCAGTCGAACATCATTGGTACCTACCAGATTCTTGAATCGCTACGCCGCCACGGCGGGCGCCTTCACCACGTCTCAACCGACGAGGTCTACGGCGATCTGGAACTGGGCTCCCCGCGCAAGTTCCCTCCAGGCGATCCGTACGTGCCATCCTCGCCGTACTCGGCATCAAAGGCAGCCTCCGATCACCTCGTGCGTGCTTGGGTGCGCTCGTTTGGTCTTGAGGCCACGCTGTCTAACTGCTCCAACAATTACGGCCCCTACCAGCATGTGGAAAAGTTCATTCCACGCACGGTCACGAACATGATCGACGGCATCAAACCGCGCGTGTATGGGACGGGCGAGCAGGTGCGCGACTGGATCCACGTCTACGATCACAACACCGCCGTGTGGGACATCATCACAAAGGGTCGGATCGGGGAAACCTACCTGATTGGCGCCGACGGCGAAGAGACTAACCTCGAGGTCACGCAGATGATTCTCGAAGAGTTCGGCTACGATGCCAACGATTTCGACCACGTCGCTGATCGCCCCGGCCACGACCAACGCTACGCCATCGACAATTCGATGCTCACGGACGAGCTTGGCTGGCAACCCAGGTTTACCTCTTTCCGTGACGGGCTTCGCGACACGATCGGTTGGTACCGCGCCAACGAACAGTGGTGGCGCCCGCAGAAGGACGAGGTCGAGGCCAAGTACCGCGAGGCCGGCCAGTAATGATCGTCGCGGTCGTCGTCACGTACGGCCCTGACCCGCGCACGGCTGAGCTAATCCGCGCGCTGGGCTCGCAGGTCGAGCAAATCGTCGTCGTCGACAACGGTTCATCGCCCGCCGCGCTGCGGACGATTTCCGAGGCTATCGACACGGCAGGGGCGCAACTCATCGAGCTGGGCGACAATACCGGGATTGCGCACGCGCAAAATGTTGGCATCGTCCGGGCAAAGGAGCTTGGCGCCACGCACGTGCTGCTGTCCGACCAAGATTCATTGCCAGCTTCCGATATGGTGGCGCGGTTGCTCGCCCGGCTGGACGCCACACCGGGCGCCGGCGCTGTTGGTCCCTACATTGCCGAGAATAAGCCGGGCGGTGATGAACTCGTCTACGTGGATCGCCGGTGGGGTCCGCGCCGGGCGTCAGCAGAAGAACTCACTTCGCCAGCCGTCGACGCCGCGTTCTTACTCGCGTCGGGATGCCTCATTCCAATGGAGGTGCTCGGCGCGGTCGGCCCAATGAATGCCAAGTTTTTCATCGACCACGTCGACCTCGAATGGTGTTTACGCGCTCGCACGGCGGGCTACCGACTCGTCGTTGATACCGGCGCTCATCTCGAACACTCGCTCGGCGACGCCACAGTGACGCTCCCCGGCCGCCCGCAACCCGTTCATGTACACGGGCCGATCCGGTGCTACTATCTGGCGCGCAACACGATCTTTATGATCCGCTCGGGGCTGTTGCCCGTGGCGTGGCGCGCGGGATACGTGGTGTGGCTAGCGAAGTTCATTGCGTTTCACTCGATCTTGGCTGATCGACGGCGTGCGCGCATTCGCGAACTTGCCGCCGGCATCCGCGATGGACTCGCCAGACGAGGCGGGCCTCGCACTTAACACGATCGATTTCTACTTCTTGCGGAGTTTGAGCAAGAGCGCGAGCCGTGCGTGCAACCCTGCCTTAATACCCAGCCGCAACGGCGCATGCACCGGGCCGCCATAGACGCGCGATAGGTAGGTGTACGCCGATTTGTGATGCGCACGAAGCATGGGCGCAGGCCTATCGCGCCAGGATTTGCCCTGGTCGTGAATTGCCACGGCATTGTGAACGAACACGCTCACCCAGCCTGCGGCCTTTATGGCCTCACCAAACATCGTGTCTTCAAAAAACATGAAAAACTCAGGATCAAAACCACCCACGTCGCGAAATGCGGCAGTTCGGATGAGCAAGCACGATCCAGACAGCCAGTCCACCGGGTGCGTCGTATCAGTCCCACTGCATTCGAG
>JAAYGH010000026.1 GCA_012727825.1 Trueperella sp. | reverse complement strand
CTCATCCCACCGGGCTTTGGCTTCCTCAAAGGCGTCATCAAAATCTTTCACGCCCACATTGTCCCTCATTCCGCAGCCTGCCTCCACGCACGTTCACACCAAGGGAACATCCTCTTTATCCGCTGATCGAGCCGCGATAGGCTCACCCCATGTGCGGACGCTATGCAACCACCATGTCTCGGACCGATATTCAGCTCGAGTTCCGACTCGACGTCGTGGCCGAATCGTATGAGCCTGCCAACAATTACAACGTTGCTCCCACGCAGGATGTGCCGATCATCGTCGAACGGAAACTTCTTCCCGACGACGAGTGGATCAGCTCTGGTGAGCACCCTGGAACGCTCGACGCCGGCCACGAAAGGTCCGAGGCGCCTACCGTTCGCGCACTCACCCCGGCCTTCTGGGGGCTCATCGCCCAGTGGGCGAAGGACACGAGCCGGCCGATGATCAACGCCCGCATGGAAACCGTTGCCGAGAAGAAATCCTTTGCACCCTCGCTGAAGGCGCGCCGGTGCATCATCCCTGCCTCCGGCTACTTCGAGTGGCGCAAGCCCGAGAAGACCCCGTTCTACATTTACCGTGCGGACGGCAAGCCGCTCGCGTTCGCTGGACTGTACTTGTGGCATAAGTCGGGGGACGAATGGTTACTCACTTGCACGATCCTCACCCGCGAAGCCGACGGTGAACTGGCCAAGATCCACAACCGCGTTCCCCTGATCCTCCATGAAGAAGAGTACGACACGTGGCTCGACCCCGAGCTCACTGATCCGAGCATGATTGCGAGCTTCGAGCGGCCAAATCCGGAGCTTGATTTCTACCGCGTCCACAAAGCCGTGGGCAACGTGCGCAACAACATCGCCGAGAATATCGAGCCCGCTCAGACCGAGGTCTGAGCGCTGTGCCCGCACCGCAGATCTGCACACCGTAATCTAGTGCCATGAAGAAGTTTGCGACCATCAGAGGGGTATCCACATTTGATCTGGTGCTCGCGCTACTCTTCGCTGGCCTCGCGATGCTCGAAGGCGTCGATTATCTGGGCGACACGACGCTTCAGGATGCCCTACTTTTCCTCGCCGCAATCTTCATCGTGCTCGGCACGTTTTTCCGCCGCCTCTACGCCACTCAAGCCGCTGTGGCCGTCTACGTCGGCGCACTCCTGCGCTACCTCGCCGCCCCGGATTCGATCTTGCTCCTGGACACCTCCGTGCTCTTCGCGTTGTACGCCGTTGTCACGTACGGCCCGAAAGTCGCCCGCTGGCCCGCCATCCTCGGCGCTGCACTGGGCGCCCTCCTTCTCGTGGTGCCTGCTTTGCGCGCCAACGTCCAGCCCGAAACCGTCTTCTTGGCCCTATTCGGTTCCCAAACAGCAGTTATAGCGACGACGACGAGCGCCCTGTTCCGCCGTCAGCAGCACAGTCGACTCGACCACCTGTTGAGCGACGCCGAACTGGCACAACGCAACTTAGAGCGCGAGTCCGAGCTCGCCGTCATCGGCGAACGAACTCGTATTGCCCGAGAGATGCACGACATCGTCGCACACACTCTTTCAGTCGTCATCGCCCAAGCCGACGGCGGGCGCTACGCCGCGCGCTCGAACCCCGACGCCGCTGAACGCGCATTGATAGTTATCGCTGACATGTCACGTGCAGCCCTGGGCGACATCCGATCGATCATCGGTGTCCTGCGCGATCCGGACGACCCGTCTGCACCGCTCGCTCCCGAACCCGTCGATTCCGACCTCACCGCACTCATGGATCAAGTGCGTGGCTCGGGTCATCGTGTCTCGTTTGTCCAAACTGGCCATGCACGCCCGCTGCCCGTTGGCGCCGGCAACGCTCTCTATCGC
This sequence comes from Trueperella sp., assembly GCA_012727825.1. Classification (GTDB taxonomy): domain Bacteria; phylum Actinomycetota; class Actinomycetes; order Actinomycetales; family Actinomycetaceae; genus Trueperella. The sequence goes on along the minus strand of JAAYGH010000026.1, from coordinate 7,885 downwards.
ATTTGCCAGGAAGCCCTGACAAACTCACTCAAGCACGCTGGCCCGCACGCCCAGCTCACCGTCGCTCTTCACTGGCGGCCGGCCGAAGTGATCCTCGACGTCACCGACAACGGGCGCGGCGCCGCCGCCGTCAATGACGGCAAGGGCCACGGCCTCGTCGGAATGAATGAACGGGCCGCCATTTTTGGTGGAACAGTCGTAGCCGGACCTCGCCAAGGTGGCGGATTCAAAGTCACTGCCACCATCCCCACTCCAACCGAAAGGACCACCCATGTCTGACGAACAGATCAGGGTTGCGCTCGTTGACGATCAAGAACTCGTACGTAGCGGGTTTGCGATGGTGATCGACTCACAGCCGGATATGCGAACCGTGCTTGAAGCCTCCCACGGCCAGCAGGCCCTCGACCGCCTAAATTTGGTTGCCGCCGACGTCGTGCTCATGGACATCCGCATGCCGGGTATGGACGGGCTCGAAGCCACCGAGCGCATCGCGGCCCGGGACTTCCCGCACGGGGTGGTACCGAAGGTCATTATCTTGACCACCTTCGATCTAGACGAGTACGTCATGCGGGCAATCCGCGGCGGCGCTTCGGGCTTCCTGCTCAAGGATGCCCCACCGGACCAGATGCTCGACTCGATTCGCGCGGTCCATCGCGGCGACGCGGTGATCGCGCCGTCGTCGACCAAGCGCCTCGTGACGTATCTCGCGGACAAGGCCCTAGCGGATCGAGAGTTGCGGCCAGACATCATCGACGTCCTCACCGACCGCGAGCGCCAGGTGCTCTACCACATGGCCCGTGGCCTCTCGAACTCGGAGATCGGCGAGGTACTCGACGTCGCGCAAGCAACAATTAAGACCCACATCGGGCGCATTTTCGCCAAACTCGGCGCGCGCGATCGCGTGCAGGCCGTGGTCCTCGCATATGAAGCCGGCCTCGTCCGCCCAGGTGACCTCGGGTGAGTATCATCAGCCTCGACTACGTGCGAAAAGTGCGCGGCGTCGGCCGGGCCACCCGCACGGTTCTCGATGATATCTCTATCGAAATTGGTGCACGCGAGTTCACAAGCGTGTTCGGGCCGTCGGGCTCGGGTAAAACGGATCTCATGCAAGTGATTGCTGGGTTGACGAGCGTGGACGACGGTAACGTCGTCGTCGGGGACACAGACCTCACGCGCGCAGGTGACGCAGATAAGCAACGACTTCTCGCAACCCACATCGGCGTGCTCTACCCGCGCGACAACCTCTTGCCCGCGCTCACCGTATACAAGAATTTGGACCTACCTGCAGACCTATGTGGCCACAAGATCGACGACGACGCACGGGCCCGTATCGCAGAGTTGTTCGGCATTGAATCGATCCTTGATTACTATCCAGATTCGCTTGCTCTCGTGGATCAACAACGTGTGGCGATCGCCGCACGCGTGCTCGCCGGGCGAACGATCCTGCTGTGTGATGAGCCGACGTCGAGATTGGATAAAGCCGATGCGGATTCAATCTTGGCGCTGCTACGCATGTGCGTGCGCGAGCTTGGCCTGACGGTGGTGACGTTCACAGCGAATCCGCTTGCCGCCGAGTATGCAGATCGCGTGTTCCTGCTGTCGAACGCACAGATTGCTGGGGAGCTCATCGACCCCACGCTGGACTCGATCTTCAACGCGCTCCAAGCCGTGCACGGTGAGGTGTAGGCGAGGGCGATGCTGCGCGAGCAACTCCAATTCCATTGGCGGTCGCACATTCTTCCCGTGCTGGCCATGGTTTTCCTGTTCTCACTCACGTTCAGCTCAGTGGCGATGGTCAGCTACGGCGAACGGGCGGTGGCACTGTCTGCGCGCATGTCGACACCGCCGTCGGATTTTCTCGTCTATATCGAGGTTGGCACGGCAGCAGAGATGGCGACGGCACTTGCACGAAACCCGAACGTCGACCGTGTCCATGTGGATGCGTGGCGCGCCTCCGAGGCGATCTCAGCCACCGGCAACGTGTCGATGGTGCTGCGTAATCTTCCCCCCGAGGACCTCGGGACCCAGGAGTTAGTTCGCGGCGAATACCCCGCCGATCCGGGCCACATTGCCGTCACTCACCAGCTCGCCAACTCATTGAATGTGGACGTCGGTTCCTACATCACCATCACCGGCGATCTCGTGGCAGAGCGGTACCTCATTTCCGGAATTTATGCCCACTCCCTCTTCGACAACCATCTCGAATCGGCATTTGAAGGTCTCGTGTTTGATGCGCACCCCCAGTACGTCGCCGCCTATGTGGACGACTCGGGTCAGGGCGGCATCGAGGTCACAGGCACGTCGGCGGTGAATGCCCAGGAGGTGATGGACGACATCCTCCACCTGGGCAACTCTGTCGTCATCCGCTCCGGGGAGCGTTTTGACCTCATCTACGATCGCCAGGCACGCGCACTATCCGCGATTAGTGTGACCGTGCCCTGGCTGATCGTCACCGGGTTCTTCGTGGGAACCACCGTGCTGTTTTTAGGCTTCGTCGCTACCCAGCAACGCCGGCTCGCGGAGGTGCGCAACCTGGTGTCGCTGGGGATCAAGCGACGCACGCTCGCGTACATGCACCTTGCCGAGATTGGTGTCGTATCAGCCCTCAGTGGCGTGATCGGACTTGCCCTTGGCCTCGGGATATCCCAAGTAGCCGTGACGGTCCTGAGCGCTGTTCCTGGTGGGACGTTCATGCCACCCACACTTGGCGCTCCCGTGAGCGCATATGTACTTGGCACGCTCGCGCTCACTGCCTCAGTCTTCATCGCCGCTCCGCTCGCCGCAGTTGTGACCGGCACGACTGGGCAATATCACCGCCGCCGTTTCACGATTTTGCTCGTTCCGCTCAGCGTCGTTCTCGGCGCACTGGCGCTGTACTCGACGGCGCTAATCCCGCTCGCGCTACCGACCCTTCCGCCTCTGCCCAAACAGGTCGGGATCGTCGCGCTCATCAGTCTGCTCATCGTCACTGGCTTCACGCTGGGCGTCGTCCTTGCGGGCGCCGTGACGAGTCGGATGACCCTCGGAGCGCGGACGCATTTGATCCCGCGTTCTCGAGTAGGGCTCGTGCGCTTGCTGGCGCTGCTCATCATGTTCCTCTCTGCGGGAGTGCTCGCTACACTTCACACGACGGTCGACACGCTCGCCCACGAAGACGTCTCGTTTGAGGATCGATTCGATGTGTCCGTACGCTCAAGACTGGGCACTTTTAAGCTCACCGATTATCAGGTGGGCGTCGTGCAAGAGTGGGATTCAGCCGATCGAACACTACCGCTCCGGCTCGTCGACACCGACCTGCCTGCTGACGCCGCCTTCCAGCCGGGCCCGATCTATGCCGTTGACCAAGCCGAGGCCGAACGTTATTTCGGTGCTCCAGTTGATCTTGACTCGCGCCTGCTCGTCCCTACTGGAACAACAGATATTCCTGCCACCGTGTCTTTCCAGTATCACGATTCTGACACGCTTCAGGTCGCAGAGCTCTCTGTCGTCGAAGCACATGTTCCCGTGGCACTCGTATCGATGACGGACGTTCCCGGACTCGAGATTGATGAAATCTGGGTGCGGCTGGCACCGAGCGCATTCACGACTCTCTCGCAGACATATCCCGATTTCGAGGATCAACTCGGAAAAGATGCGCCCTACATACGTCCGGTCATCACGCTGAGCTTGGGCGACCACAAGCACCAGCCACTCAATATCGGGCTTCTTGCGATGGTCGTCCAATCGAGCATCTGCGCAGTACTGTCGTTCGTTGCGTTCGTCCGCGTGCCACGAGCATTCGCCCGCCATGAATTCGAGGACCGAACCCTGCGTGCGATAGGACTGGGCAGTCGGCGCCGTCAGACTCGCAGGCTTTTCGACGTCTCGGTGTCCGGGTTTGCGATGCTGATCGGCGGGTCGATCATTGGCATAGCGGCGTCGTGGCTCATCCTGTCCGACGCGGGCCTGATGAACCTGCCGCTGCGTATTCCCTGGGCTGTGATTGGCGCAAACGCGGGCATCATGATGCTCGCATGCATGACCTTCGGCGCAATTAGCGCACGGGCCGACGTGGCACATGCCACAAACGGTGCAAGCTAGCCGATTCTTGGGCGTTTGTCACAGTTTTTTCCCTTTACCGAACCGCAAAAACCTGCGAAGGTTAACTACGTACAAACCAGCGAGTACCTACAAACCAGCGAGTATCCTCGCACCCACAAGGAGAAGTAATTCAAATGGATTGGCGCCATCGTGCAGCATGCCTCAACGAAGACCCGGAACTATTTTTCCCGATTGGTTCCTCCGGTCCGGCGATGGCACAAGTCGAGCGCGCGAAGGCCGTTTGCGCATCGTGTGAGGTGCAGGAAATCTGCCTAACGTGGGCACTTGACAACAATCAAGACGCCGGCGTGTGGGGTGGCATGTCTGAAGACGAGCGCCGCAAGCTCAAGCGTCGCACCGCACGTGCACGCCGCTAACGCGCGAACATTAATCTTTCACAATAGCCGGCTGGGATTGCTCTAGCCGGTCTTTTGTTTGCTGCTTGTCGGCGCTACATGGTCTGACGGGCCCCATGGCAATCAGTCGACCAAGCGCTATCACGATGAGCGGTATTAGCGATGACGTTAGATTCCGCGGATACCCAAGTCGAGCACGACGACGGTTCCGCCGCCTTCTCTGCGATGCCAATCAATACGTCCGTGCAGTTCGCCCGCCACCATCGTCTCCACGATCTGGGTGCCGAGTCCAGGCTTCAGCTTCTTCATCCCTACCCCGTCATCGGCAACTTCAATGTGCGGATTCTCGCCGTCGCGAACGGCTTTGATATCGAGATGTCCGCTGTTCGGCAGGCCATGCACAATAGCGTTGGAGATGATCTCATTCATGACGACGCCAAGCGCGGTAGCCTGCTCGGCGCTCACCTGGCCGAAGTTGCCATCGAATGTCGTGACCACCGGATTGGACGTGACCGCCACATCGCGAACCATGCGCATAACGGGCACGAACACCTGATCGAAGTCCAACACTTCGTCGATCGTCTGCGAGAGCTTCTCGTGTACGACAGCGATGGTCGACACACGACGCTGAGCAGTTTCCAACGCATTTCGAATCTTCTTGGAGTCGGCGCGGCGCGACTGCATCCGTAGCAGCGCCGACACGGTCTGCAAGTTATTCTTCACCCGATGGTTTATTTCGCGGATTGTGGAATCTTTTGAAATAAGCTCGCGTTCTTGGCGGCGAAGTTCACTGATGTCACGGCACAGGATGATGGCGCCCTCGCGCGTCTTGCCATGAAGAAGCGGCACGGCACGAAGCATGACAACCACGTCGTTGCGCTCGATCTCAGCCATCCACGCGGCCCTGCCCATCAGAACGAGGGGCAGCGCCTCATCCACCTGTTGGATGCCATCAAATTCACCGGTCACAAGCTCCGCGATCACAGACCCGATGATCGGTTGCTCCACACCCAGGCGACGGAAGTGGGAGACCGCATTCGGGGAGGCATAGAGTGCCCTTCCCTCTGAATCGACATGAATGAGGCCATCTGACACGCGCGGTGTGCCGTGGCGATAACCCGATGGTGAGCCATCAATCGGGAACTGCCCACGCTCAACCATTCGCGCCAGGCCATGAGCTATTGATTCGTAGTTGGCCAACATCTCCGTGGGGACCCTGTCCCCACGTTGAGAGGTCACCATCGCCATGACACCGATGACTTCCTCGTCGTGACGAACGGGCACAAGCCGTAAGTCCACCGGTTCGTCGTCGTCGCTGAAAGAAATTTGCTCGCCGGCGTCGTAAACGTCAAATAGCTTTCGCTCAAACCACTCCTGCGGGCGCCCGCCCACGAAATCCGACTCGTGAACGGTGGTCGCCGTGCTCGGGCGAGCTTGGGCGGCGACTATCATCTGTTCGCCGTCGACGATATAGAGGACGAGATCAGAGAAAGCGACATCAGCGATAATCTGCCAGTCTCCCGTCAACTGATGCAGCCAGTCGCGTTGCGACGAGCTCAGTTTAGAGACGCGGTCCAGTATCCGTGAAAGGGTTGACACACTCCCACAATAGTGATGAATGGTGTTGAATAGGAAATATGAAATTCGAATCTGAGACCAGCTACGCCGGCCCCATCGATGTTGTACTCAAAGTTCTCGGTTCTGAAGAGTTGCTTCGCAAGCGTGTGGCAGCCGCCGGTGCCGAAGGAATGGTGCAGTACAGCGGCACGAATGAAGCCCACACGTTTAGTGCGCAGGTTCCGAGCAACCAACTGCCCTCTGCCGCACGTTCGTTCTTACCCAACGGCTTCACCGCTGTTCTCGCAGGAAAAACAAAGGAGCTCACCGAAGCTGGCCAAGTTCACGGTGCCACACTTGCTTACGACATCACTGTCGAAGGCGCCCCCGCCTCCGGCTCATTGACCTTCATCTTGGCTGACGGTGGAGCTACGACTCCCGCGAAAATCGTGGGCGAAATTAACGTCAACGTGCCGTTTGTTGGAGGGCGCATCGAGAAGAGCGCCGTTGATCAAGTCGGGCGCTTTTTGAAAGCTGACACCGCGATCGTCAACGAAGAGATTGTGCGGGTCCGAGCAGCCGAAGCGCCCGATTCGGATTCCGACTCGACTGAGTACTAGAGCTCGCCACTCCGCTACGTGTCTCGCATGCGGTGATTTCAGCCTAGCGTTCTTCGTTACACTTGCCCCATGGCACTGATCAATAGACAGTACGAAGATCTCCTCAAGGATGTTCTTGACAACGGCGTGGAAAAGACTGACCGCACGGGCGTGGGCACGCTATCCGTGTTCGGACGCCAGTTGCGATACGATCTGGCAAACGAAGGATTCCCCCGTATTACCACCAAATTCGTGGCGATGAAGGCCATCAAAGGTGAGCTGCTGTGGTTCCTGCGCGGAGATACCAACATCCGGTGGCTCACGGAACACGGCATTTCGATTTGGGACGAGTGGGCTGACGACGACGGCGAGCTCGGGCCGGTATACGGCTACCAGTGGCGTTCGTGGCCGACCCCCAACGGGGAGCATATTGACCAGATCGCCAAGGTTGTCGACCAGATCAAGAACACACCCGATTCACGGCGCATGATCGTCTCGGCGTGGAACGTGGCAGATCTTGATGAGATGGCACTCCAACCCTGCCATGCGTTCTTCCAGTTTTACGTGGCGGACGGCAAACTCTCCTGCCAGCTCTACCAGCGATCAGCAGACTTGTTCCTCGGCGTTCCGTTCAACATCGCCTCCTACGCGCTTCTCACCCACATGGTCGCACAGCAGACGGGACTTGCCGTGGGCGATTTTGTGTGGACGGGTGGGGATTGCCATATCTACACAAACCATATTGATCAGGTGAAGGAACAGATCTCGCGTGAGCCCTACCCCTTCCCCGCTCTCGAACTCACGAAGGCGGCTTCCCTTTTCGATTACGAGATGGACGACATTTTTGCTTCCACGGGATACCGACACCATCCGACGCTCACGGGCGAGGTGGCGGTCTGATGCTTGGGATGATTTGGGCGCAGGGCCATGATCGAGCGATCGGCAAGGCCGGCACGATGCTGTGGCACCTTCCCGAGGATTTGGCGTTCTTTAGGCGAATGACGATGGGCCACCCCGTCATCATGGGCCGCAAAACGTGGGAATCCCTCAGCGAAAAATACCGTCCGCTTCCAGGGCGTCAAAACATCGTGATCACGCGCGATCCGGACTATTTTCTCAACGGCGCGCTCGTAGCTCATAACATTGACGAGGCGTATAACATGGCTCGCTTGGCTGCCAAGGCCAGTACAGGCGAGGAGGATCCTCTCGTGTGGATCATGGGTGGCGCCCAGATTTATGCGGAGGCGCTTAATATCGCCGACGGCGTGGTGGTCACCGATATCGACCTAGAGG
>JAAYGH010000258.1 GCA_012727825.1 Trueperella sp. | reverse complement strand
GCTCGGTTGGGACACACTCTATGACTGGTGGCCCCACCTTCGCCGTGAGGCGGTCGCCGAACTACCGACTCCCGATGCGGCACTGTGTTTGGTGGACGAGCTCGTCGTCGTCGATCACCGGGAAAATTGCGTGTGGATCATCGCGAACGCCATCAACCGCAACAACACCCCTGAAGGTGTTGAGCGGGCATGGCAGGACGCCGTAGATCGCGTCACATCCATTCGCGAGCGCCTCAACCGCCCCATTTCGGCGCGCGCAGCTGGCCTCGTCGATGCCGAGATCCCGCAGCCGCAGTGGCGCGTGACGAAAGACGAGTTCAAGTCCAGCCTTGATGCGGCAAAGAATTATATCGACGCGGGGGAGGCCAATCAGGTGGTTGTGTCGCAACGTGCCGATATCGACGTGCCGGCCGATCCGCTGGACGTCTATCGCGTGCTCCGCTCGATCAACCCCAGCCCCTACATGTTGTTTCTGCGGCTGCCGGACGGTAGCAAGGACGGCTTCACTCTTGTTGGCTCGTCACCTGAAACACTCATGAGGGTGACGGACCGGAAGGTCATGACGTTCCCCATCGGTGGCACGCGCCCGCGCCCGACCGATCCGCTTGACGACGCGCGAGTGATTGAGGAGCTCAAGGCCGATCCAAAGGAAGTTCGCGAACATATGATGCTCCTCGACCTGTCCAAGGACGACTTGGAAAAGGTGTGTGATCCGGACACAATCGAGGTGTTTGACCCGATGGCGATCAAACTGTTTTCACACGTCATCCACATCACCTCCACGGTGATTGGACAACTGCGCGAGGGTATGACGAGCGCGGATTGTTTAGCCGCGACATTCCCGGCGGGCACTCTGTCTGGGGCACCCAAGGAGCGGTCCGTTGACATCATCGACGAACTGGAGCCAGCTCGCCGAGGCCTGTACGGGGGAGTGACGGGCTACTTTGACTTCTCGGGTAATGCAGACTTGGCGATCACCATCCGCACCGCAATCATCAAGGACGGGCAAGCATCGGTCCAAGCTGGCGCCGGCGTCGTCGCCCAATCCGATTCAGAGTACGAATACAACGAAACCCTGGACAAAGCTGGTGCGGCAATCAAAGCAATCCAGATCGCATCCCAACTAGCGGAACGTGACTTTTCGCCGAACCCGTAACCGCGGGTAAGGTTGCGTGAGGGAAGGAAGTTTATGACTGTTTTAGACGACATCATTGCGGGAGTCCGTGAGGATCTGGCCAAACGTGAAGCGGCCGTGAGCCTCGATGACCTGAAGGTACGGGCATCGAAAGTTCGTAGTCCGCTCAATGCTTTCGACATACTCAAGCCCGGCGGTGACCACCGTTCTGTTCAGGTTATTGCTGAGGTGAAGCGGAAGAGCCCGTCGAAGGGCGCGCTTGCCGACATCCCGGACCCTGCTGACCTCGCAGGCCTGTACGAAGAGGGTGGCGCCGCCGCGATCTCGGTGCTCACAGAAGAGCGGCGCTTTGGCGGCTCGCTGGCTGATCTTGATGCTGTACGTGCGCGTGTAGACATTCCGGTCCTGCGCAAAGATTTCGTTGTTACCCCGTATCAGATCTGGGAAGCTCGTGCGCATGGCGCCGATCTCGTCCTCATCATCGTCGCAGCTCTTGAGCAGACGGTTCTCACGTCTCTCATCGAGCGTGTTCATTCCCTTGGTATGACTGCCCTCGTTGAGGCGCACAACCGCGACGAAGCTCTGAGGGGTCTCGATGCCGGTGCGCAGGTTCTCGGAATTAACGCGCGCAACCTCAAGACCCTTGAGGTGGATATGGCAATCTTCGACGAAGTGGTCGGCGTGGTGCCTGACTCCGTGGTAAGGGTGGCCGAATCTGGAGTTTCCTCGACAAATGACATGCTCAACTATGCCCGTTCGGGCGCTGACGCGGTGCTCATGGGCGAAGTGCTTGTGACCGACGGTGATCCGCTCCAAGCGGTGCGCGACATGGTGGCAGCAGGTCAACATCCCTCACTAACCTCGAACTAAAGAAGGAATTATGCGACTTTCGGAAGCAACCGGCCCGTACTTTGACGAATTCGGAGGACGATTCATCCCCGAAGCGCTCATGCGCGCGCTCGAAGATCTCGAACAGGGCTGGCTCAAGTTGAAGGACGATCCGGATTTCATTGCGGAGCTTGATCACCTGAACCGCACATATTCTGGCAGGCCGTCGCTCATTACTGAAGCTCCGAACTTCGGCGATCGCTACTGCGGTGGTGCGCGTATCATCTTGAAGCGTGAGGACCTCAATCACACGGGTTCACACAAAATCAACAACGTGCTCGGTCAGGCATTGCTCACCCGATCGCTTGGAAAGAAACGCGTCATCGCAGAAACCGGTGCCGGGCAGCACGGTGTGGCGACAGCGACGGCGGCCGCACTCCTCGGGCTTGAGTGCGTGGTGTACATGGGGGCCAAGGACATTCACCGCCAGGCGCTCAACGTCGCACGGATGGAACTACTCGGGGCCGAGGTTATCTCGGTGGACACCGGTTCAAAGACGCTCAAGGATGCGATCAACGAAGCTTTCCGCGACTGGGTGACGAACGTCGATACCACTAACTACATCTTTGGAACGGCTGCAGGCCCGCATCCCTTCCCGAGCCTGGTTCGTGACCTCCAGCGCATTATTGGCGACGAGGCACGTGCACAAATACTCGATCTTACGGGCGAGCTACCCGACCTCGTGACGGCATGCGTCGGTGGAGGGTCAAACGCGATCGGCATGTTCACCGCATTCCTTGATGATCCGACGGTCCGTCTCGTGGGAGCAGAAGCAGCAGGAGATGGCATGGAAACGGGCCGTCACGCCGCACCGATAACCCAGGGCGACGTTGGTGTGCTGCACGGGGCGAAAACCTACGTACTTCAAGATGAAGATGGCCAGACCCTCGAATCATTCTCAATTTCTGCTGGCCTCGACTACCCGGGAGTTGGCCCTCAGCACGCCGCACTTGCCAAATCCGGACGCGCTGAATACGTACCGATTACTGATGCCGAGGCACTGGACGCATTTGCGAAACTGTCGCGTTCCGAAGGTATCATTCCGGCCATCGAGTCGGCGCACGCTCTGGCCGTTGCCATCAAGCTCGGCGAGGAAGCGGCACAGAAGGGCGACAAACTCACGATTGCTGTCTCGCTATCCGGCCGTGGCGACAAGGACATGGAGACGGCCATGGAGTACTTCAATCTGGGTAAGGCCACACAGGAGGACGTCAAATGACCGTTTACGTTTCTGATCAAATTAACAAGGCGCGCGCTCAGGGCCACGCGGCCTTCGTTGCATACCTGTCTGGCGGGTTCCCCGATGTTCAAGGTTCAATTGACGCGGCGAAAACCGTGGTTGATGCCGGAGCAGACATCGTCGAAATTGGCTTCCCATACTCTGATCCCACGATGGACGGCCTGGTCATTCAGGAAGCCGGTAAAAAGGCACTCGAGCGCGGACTCAAACGTGGTGACATGTTCCGCATCGTCGAAGAGGTGGCCACAACAGGCGCCGCCGTCGTCATCATGACCTACTACAACCCAATCTTCGTCTATGGCGTGGATAACTTCGCACGTGATTTGGCGAACGCTGGGGGAGCGGGACTCATCACGCCAGACCTCATCCCTGAGGAGGCTGGCGAGTGGATCGAAGCGTCTAATACCTACGATCTCGATCGGATCTTCCTTGTGGCGCCCACCTCTACGGACGAACGCATCAAAAAGACAGTCGATGCGTCCCGCGGATTCGTTTATGCAGCATCACGGATGGGTGTGACCGGCGTACAGACCTCGATTGAATCCGATGCCGAGCAGCTTGTTCGGCGCACGCACGCCGCCGGAGCGACGAACGTGTGTGTCGGCATCGGTGTGTCAAATCGTGAACAGGCTCGAGAAGTGGGGCAGTATGCGGACGGCGTCATCGTCGGTTCCGCACTCGTGCAGGCCCTCGTCAAGCACGACGGCGACACGAAGGCCGGTTTACGTGAATTGCGTCAGGTCGCGGAAGATATCGCCGCGGGAGCCCATTCTATTCGCGAAGGGTAATCATGATTACCACCATTCCGCCACCACCTATTTCCTCGATCTCGCTGGGTCCGTTGGACCTGCGCTTCTATGCGTTGACGCTTGTTGCAGGCATGATCGTCGCCTGGTGGATCGGTGATCGCCGATACACGAAGTGGGGAGGTCCCGACGAGGTTTCGGTCGATGTGGCCGTGTGGATGGTGCTATTTGGCATCGTCGGCGCGCGAATTTATCACGTGATCACCACGCCGGATCCCTATTTTGGGGAAAATGGTGACCTGCTACGAGTCTTTAAAATCTGGGAAGGCGGGCTCGGAATTTGGGGCGGCATTGCGCTAGGCGCTGTTGGCGGCTTTATCGCACTGCACCGGCGAGGTCTTCGGTTTGCTCCGTTTGCTGACGCCGTTGCACCCGGTGTTCTCATTGCACAGGGGATTGGACGGTACGGCAACTACTTCAATCAGGAGCTTTTCGGCGGACCTACGGATCTTCCATGGGCTCTCGAGGTCGATGGCGCTCACATGCCCGCAGGCTACGCCCCAGACACGACCTTCCACCCGACTTTCCTCTATGAGTCTGTGTGGGTG
>JAAYGH010000257.1 GCA_012727825.1 Trueperella sp. | reverse complement strand
CGTCAATCCGTAGCTTCAGCCAATCCTGGTAGTCAGCGATCGTAGGTTCGGGGTTGATCTGATCCCATGATTCGGCGAGATCCGGGGCGTCGAGCTGAACGGTGAGACCGGCGTCGGTAATGATCTTGTACTCTTCGTGCATCGCGTCGGCTACGGCATCGAGAAGATCCTTTTCGGTACCGTAATGCCTGTTTTGAATTCGAGCCGCGGAACCAGGCGAAATGGCGGCCATGAAGCCTTCTTCGATGCCAAGATCGTCCATATTCTTCTTCAGGAGCTCAACGTCCTTCTTCGTTGCCTCCGCACCAATGTAGGTGACCTCGCCGCTGAAGACAGGCGCTTTTGCCATTCCTCCACCGGTGTAAATTCCCGACTTTGGATCTGAATACGCGTCCGCAAACAACTTGCGATCACGGCGATCTTCAAACGAGGTGAGAACGACGTTGCCTGGTGAGGACAGGCGCTGGCCGCCGCCGTCAAGTGTTGCGACGTCCTCAAACTCAATGCCTCCCAGACGCGTGAACGAGTAGAACCACCAGGCCCCATAGTCCACGGTCTCCTGCATGATGTGGCCGTATTCGCCTTCATTGACGATGTCGATACCGATGTCTTTCTGACGCTTCACAACGCCCGCGACCTCTGTCTCAAGAATGTCATTGAACTCCTGCGTCGATATCTCGCCATTCGCATGCGATGAATTCGCCTCGAGAAGTGCCTTCGTTCGCGGTAGGGAACCCACGTGGGTGGTCTTGATGGTCACAGTTGCTCCTAAAGTTAGTGCACCGAGTTTTCGTAACTCTGCCCGTGCTGTGCGGGCTCCCGATCGAGGATAGGGAAAATGAGGTGCCGACGGTTTCGGGAACCACGTGGCGAGACGGCTGACGTGCAGAAACATGACGCCGGAAGCGCACGATGCGGCCCGGTCAAAGGGTGCGACGTCGTTCCAATCGGGTGTTCTCACGCCTACACGCGCGATGTTCGTTAGTCGAATATACCCTCAGACGTCAACACGAGAGCGCAACATTTTCCACAGGTTGAGGTTTGACCTGTGCATATTTGCAGAAATACGGTGGATGGACAGTGGAATACCGTGGACAACCCCCGAGCAATCTTCTTCGATTATCCACAACGTTACACACATAGGCCGGTATCTGTGGATAAGCGCGGGAGATTCCGCCGATATTCACGCACAGGTTCATCCACAGTGGTGGATAACTTGAGTTGGTCGTGACAAGTTTGCACACACGTCGAACTGTTGACCTACTTTAAGGATGAACAGCGCGTGTCGCGCCGGCCATCGGACGGTAAACCATATGTATGGACGAGGTTAAGCCCGCCTGCGATAAGAAGCGACTGGTCGAAAAGGATCGACTGGTCGAAAAGGATCCGCTGGTCGAAAAGGATCCGCTGGTCGAAACGGATCCGCTGGTCGAAACGGATCCGCTGCTCGTTAACAAACAACTACTCGTTAGGGATAAGGCAGAACGTACCCGGACATACGTGTGCGCCCACGAAACGTAGGCGCACACGTACCACAATCTCTCAACGAGCCAAACGGCCTACTTGCTAGCGCGGGCGATGGCCGCGATGTCTACTCACGCGGAGCCAAAATGGCCTCGGGGGATTCGGGCAAGATCTGGCCGCCGTCAATCACCAGCGTCTGACCCGTGATGTAGCCTGCCTCCTTCGAGGCGAGGAACGTAGCGGCGTTTCCGATGTCGCGCGGGTCGCCGAGGCGAAGCAACGGAATTCCACGTGCCATCTGGTCGAGATAATCCTGTCCCTGTGCCTTCAGCCCCTCGGTAAGGATGTTGCCGGGCAGCACGCCGTTTATGGTGATTCCATCTCGACCAATTTCGAGCGCGGCCGACCGCATGAAACCCTGCTGCGCCGCCTTAGACGCACCGTAATGCGCCCATCCTGGATAGCCCGTGTGTGAGCCGGTGATCGAGGTTGTGATCACGATGCGTCCATATGCTTGCTCACGCATGTAGGGCAACACTTCTTGGACCAATACAAACGTGCTACGCGTGTTGACGTTGAACATGTGGTCCCACTTCTCGTCATCGAGCTCGTCGAGTGTGGCCTGTGGATAGATGCCCGCGTTCGAACAGAGGATATGAATCCCACCGAACTCTTCGGCAACGCTCTTCAGCAGCGCCTTGACGCCTTCTCGATCAGTCACGTCAAGCTCACGGGCATGCGATCCGGTTTCCTTGGCTGTCTTTTCCGCATCGGCAAGATTGAGATCAGCGACGACGACGGTCGCGCCCGCCTCTCGTAGCGACTCGACGATTCCGCGACCGATGCCGGACGCTCCACCGGTCACGATTGCTACCTGGTCAGTTAAATCAAACATATTACCTCCATGTTGCTGTGTCAGCGGGCACCCACATCTCTATCGGTGGGGATGTGGAGCGATACTTCGCGCGTAAGTCGTTCACGATGTAGCGCGCAGACACCGATCATCGAACCAGCACGCGGGTGCCCGCAACCCACTCATCCGCGCTCTGGGCGCTTTCGACCCACCCTCAGGTACTCTTTTCTGTAGGTGTACTTCTTTCGTTCAGGTGTAATTTTTTCCAGTAACTATCAGGAGGCGCAATGGTCGGATTTCGATCAGACAATACGACTGGCTCCGCATGGGCAGATTCCGGGCGAAGTTTTCGCCTTCCGCGCAGATCCGAGAATACGGAGTCCGCATTCCTCGCGGGCAACTACGCCAAGGCTGACCAGCGGCGCCAACTCAGACTTTCGCAGGACAAGCGTGACCGCGCCGATAACCAGCCACGCCCATGGACGGCCACACGCACCAATGCCGCGCCCCAACCTTCCGCTGACTACCAGACGCCGAGAAGTAGCCAGACATCAGCACGTTACGCAGATATGCAACAACTGACGAACCGCGCGCCTAAACAACCATCGAACCGCGCGCCTTCGCAACAACCAGCGAGCTACGCGGGAACGCGTCCGTCGACTGCCCAGGGTGCAACCACCACCGTCGGCCGCTTACGTGGCGTCACTGTGCCATCCAATCGTTCATCTATTGCCAAGGCCGCCCGAGGAGTAAGGAACATGGGCAACGAGCGATG
>JAAYGH010000256.1 GCA_012727825.1 Trueperella sp. | reverse complement strand
GCCACCATCCTTCTCGTGGCCAACTCGGCAGCCGTGGGCATCACAACGAGCCCGATCGGCCCGCTAGCACGCGTGCGCTGGTACCCCATCGCCTCACACAGACATTTACCCACAGCCATGTCCTGGGAGACGGTCAACGACGAACTTATTTTCGTCCTCGGCCCCGCCGCTGTCGGCATCATTGCTGCTGCGATCTCCCCAGGCGCTCCCATGCTTGTTGCAGCAGCGCTCGTCGCAACGTGCGTGATCCCCTTTGCACTATCGCGCCATGGACGCGGCCCTTCAGTGTCTGAGGATGGGTCTACCGGCCCCCCATTTTCCTACATTCTGCGTCGGGTCCGCACTCCTATTTTAGCGATGCTGTTCATGGGCATGTACTTCGGTGCCATGCAGACTTCAGTCACGGCTTTTGCTGAAAGCAACGGGTTGGAGGGACTGGGCGGGCTCATTTACGCTGCGATGGGCCTGAGCGCCGCCATCACCGCCCTTGTTGCCGTCGCACTGCCCGCACGGTTCACATTCGTCTCACGCATAATCGTGGGTGGGCTTGGCCTATTCATCGGAGCCTCAGCGTGCGCACTGGCAACCTCCGGTGTGAGCCTCGCATTCCTTCTCTTCCTCGCAGGCATCTTCATTGGACCCGTTGGCGTCTCGATATTCACGCTTGCTGGCCAATGGGCGCCGCGAGGTGGAGACGGCGTTGCGAACACCGTCATCGTGTCCGCGAACGTGCTCGGCGTGGCTGCCGCCAGCGCACTCGTTGGTCAAGTTGTGGAATCTCATCTCAGTACTGGATTCTTCATCGCAGGGCTGTGTGGAATCGGCATGGCCGTCGTCGCCGGAACGGTTGGCCGTGCAGACGACAAAGTGTTTGCAGTGAAGTAGCCGTGGCTTTTGAGCAAGTCGCATCCATCAACTAAACTCATAAGACGAGTGACCTAAACAAGGATGTGCGATGGCAAGGGAAAAGAAGAACAAGCCGAAGAAGAAGCGGTGGTATAGCTACCTCGCAGATGCGTACCGCGTATCGAAGCAGACCTACCCGTGGGCTCCATGGGCTCTTCTTGGCGGTATGCTCGCCGGTGTTCTCATTGGTGTGATCGGTGGCATTGCGACTGGTCAGTGGATCATTTGGGTGCTCATCGGCATCATGCTTGGTGTGACGCTCGCGCTTCTCGTGCTCGTCCAGATGGTTAAACGCGCATCTTTCGCTCAGATTGACGGAATGCCCGGCGCTGTTGGAGCCGTGCTGGCAAACATTAAGCGCGGCTGGGTCATCGAGCAGGAACCCGTCCGTTTCAATGTGCGTTCGCAGGACATGATCTACCG
The DNA here is from genome assembly GCA_012727825.1 of Trueperella sp. Taxonomy (GTDB): domain Bacteria; phylum Actinomycetota; class Actinomycetes; order Actinomycetales; family Actinomycetaceae; genus Trueperella. The sequence goes on along the minus strand of JAAYGH010000256.1, from coordinate 3,997 downwards.
CGCAATCGGTCGCCCTGGGATCGTTCTTATTGCCGAAGGTCCGTCCGAACGTGTGAACCGCTTGATTGCTGATGAGCGCAAGGCCATCAAACGCGTGGCGCCCTCCGCACCTGTCCAGGTTGTCAAGGCCGGCAACGGTGAGGATCAAATCACCCTCATGAAGCTCGAAAAGCACATCAAGCGGCTTCCGAAGGTCATGAGTCACGACGAGGTTGCTGCCGTGTCAGCCCGCATGAAGGCGATCCCCACGAACACGCTTCCGATCCCGAAGGGCATCGACCCACTCAACGCTCGCCCAGATCGTAGGGCAATGCGCGGACGATAGTTGCACACGCTCTTACATTTTTTTGGGGGGCACAGCCACATTTCGGCTGTGCCCCCCTTTGTGTCTGCGTAATTCCGGCTGATCGTGCCGGGCAGGCCGAGCAACGCTTTCACTTTCACATCAAACCTGTGCAATTCCCCAGAATATCTGTTAGATTTGTGAATACCCGATAAGGGCTCCAAATTCAATGAGGAATGAGGGAATATGTCCACTTTAAATCACGACGGCCCGCTCGTCATCGCGCTAGATTCATCAACCACGTCGACCAAGGCGATCGTTGTTGACACCTCCGGCAATATCGGCCATATTGCAAAACGTAATATCCAGCTTCACACCCCTGCAATGGACTTCTACGAACACACACCCGAACGTTGGTGGGAAACCTCGCGCGAAACGATTGCCGAGGTCGTGGCCCAACTCAGCCCGCGAGAACGCGAACGCGTCACAGCCTTCGGTCTAACTCACCAACGCGAAACCTTTGCTCCGTTTGATGAAAACGGACAGTCGATCCGGCCCGGAATTCTATGGCTCGATTCCAGAGCTTCGTCTCAGATTGCAAAATATGGAAGCGCTCACGTCCACGAACTGTCCGGGAAACCCGCCGGCGTGACCCCTGCCATTTACAAGATGGCGTGGGTGAAAGAAAACGAACCCGAGTCATTCGAAAAAGCCCACAAGATCGTTGATGTGCTCGCATACATCACCTTCAATCTCACTGGTCGCTGGGCCTCCTCCGAAGCGGCAGCAGACTCCTTGGGCCTGCTCAATATTACAGAGCGTGACTACGCTGACGAGCTCCTCGATATCGCAGGTGTGCGCCGCGACCAGATGGCAGACCTCGTCCCGCCAACCGAAGAAATTGCGCCACTGAAGGATGAACTGGCTGACGAATGGGGCCTCAACAGGGGAATACCAATCGTTGCCGGCCTTGGCGACGGCCAGGCCGCTGGAATTGGCTCCGCCGCCGTGAGTCCAGAAATTGGTTACCTGAACCTCGGAACGGCGGTCAATGCCGGTGTCGAATCACCACACTACAAATTTGATCCGGTATTCCGCACTCATGTTTCTGGAATTCCAGGAAACTACGTGTACGAAGTGTTGCAATCCTCAGGCTCATACCTTGCCGGTTGGTTCCGCGAGTCTCTTGGCGATCCGAAGCTACTGGGAGCGCCTGATCCGGCGCTTGAAGTTGAAGCAGCGAACATCCCGCCCGGGTCCGAGGGACTCATCACGCTGCCGTACTGGAACGCCGTACAGTCCCCACACTGGGATGCCCTCGCGCGAGGCGCCGTCGTCGGCTGGCGTGGTACACATTCGCGCGCTCACATGTACCGATCAATCCTCGAATCGATCGGTTTCGAAATGCGCCATAACCTTGACTCAATTGAGGCGGGTACCGGCGTGAAGCTTGAGAGCCTGCGAGGGATGGGCGGCGGAACGCGTTCCCCGCTGTGGCGGCAGATCATGGCAGACACGACCGGCCTGCCAATCACCATCACACTCCAAGAAGAGGTCTCGGCACTTGGCGCAGCTGTGTTGGCAATGGCGCACACGAAAACCTTTGGTTCGAACGACGTCGCCACGGCAGCCAACGAGATGGCCCAACTGGGACAGACGATCGAGCCCGACATGGAACTGCACGAACAGTACCGCGATGTGGCCGAGGTGCAGCGCAAGCTCTATCCGCAACTAAAAGATACGTTCGCGGAGCTTCATGAGCTCATTGCGCGTTTCCCGTCCAGCCGTCCCGAGTCCCCCACTGAACAAGAATAAGGAAACATCATGACAAAAGTTACTGTTCTCGGCGCTGGAGCGATGGGGTCGGCCATCTGCAATCCCTTGGCAAAAGCCGGCTGGGATGTGCACCTGTGGGGCACCTGGCTTGATGATCACCTCATCGATGCGATCGACGCCGGCAAGCCGCACCCACGTACGAACGCGATCATCGCTTCCGAGGTCACCACGTACCGCAGTGCGGATTTGGATAAGGCGTTGGATGGTGCGAACGTCGTCATTCTCGCGGTCGCTTCGGTTGGTGTGCCCAAAGTTACCGAAATGGCACTGGCCGGCATGGCGAAGGCGGATGCTGTGTGGTTGACGTCGAAAGGCTTTAATCCCGATCCGGATGGCAAGATTGAATTGCTTCCTGCGGCACTACGGCGAATCGCCAAGGACAATGGCGTTGATTCATTGCCACCTATCGTCGCAGTGGCTGGGCCGGTCAAGGCCAACGAGTGTGCAACCGGTGAACCCACCGCAACAATTTTCGGTTGCTCAGATCTCGCGGTTGCGCAAAAATATGCGCGTGAAGCATCGACGTCGCATTACCGGATCGAGGCGACCGACGACGAGGTGGGCGTGGAAATTTGCGCTCCGATGAAGAACGTGTACGCAATTTCGCTCGGCATCGCAGACGGGTTGGAAGAAGCGACCGGATTCCCACACCACAACCTCAAGGCCGCGACCTTTGCCCAGGCGGTCAAAGAGATGTCGGTGCTCGGTCAGGCGCTGGGCGCCAACCCGGCAACCGCATTCGGGCTTGCCGGAGTCGGTGATCTGGAGGTTACTGGCCTTTCCGGACGTAACAAGGTGTACGGCGTACGCCTTGGGCGCGGCGAATCACCACAAGATGCGCTTGCAGAGATGGAGCGTTTGGAACAAACTGTTGAAGGAGTTCCGGCCGCAGCCTATGCGGAGGATTTGGTCAGCCAGTTAGGCATCGGTGAGGAGCAAGTACCATTGTTCTTCGCCGTCTCCCGGATCCTTGACGGTAGGATTACAAACGTAAAGGAAGAACTGGCGCAAGCTGTTCTGCCTAGGCAGTAGGAGGCAACGTGCTACCCCTTGCGGCGAGGCGTCAGCAAATTGTGGCGACCCTCGTCAAATTCGGTGAAGCCACCGTGGAGGACCTTGCCAAAGATCTGGACGTCTCAACGATGACCATCTATCGGGACGTGGCAGAACTGGAAGCATCTGGTTTAGTCACTCGCCGCAGGGGTATGATCCGGGCGGCGGACTCGTCGTTAGTTGAGTCCGCCGCTGCCATCCGCATCCCGAGTAACACTGAGGCCAAGACCAGCCTAGCGAAGGCAGTGGCCAGCTATCTGCGCCCCGGCCTATCGATCTGTCTCGACGATTCGACCACGAATTTAGCAGTGCTACCCTACCTTGAAGAGTTGCAACCTGCGACGGTTATTACGAATGCTGAGTTCATCGCGAAAGAGGTCCGTGCTCAACGCGATACGCAACTCATTTTGACCGGTGGCACCTACGAGACGTGGGCAGATGCCTACACGGGACTCATTGCCCAGTCGTCGCTCGCTTCTGTTCGTGCCGACATATGCGTCATGTCAGCCACCGCCGTCGATCTCGACCATCATTATCATCCGTCGCAAGCCATGGCGCAGGTCAAACGTGCCATGCTGGCCTCGTCACGATTTTGTATCCTCGCCATCGATTCGTCCAAATTGGAACGCTCGGGTCTGTTTAAGGTTGGGGACCTCACAGATTTTGACGTCATCGTTGCCGATGCTCGCCTGCCTAAAGAATATACCGACGCCTTGATTGACGCTGGTCACACCGTCATTCGCGCATAACCTGTGAGCATCGAACGCTAGAGTTCGTCGGAAATTTCTTCGGCGAGCTCTTTCATCGGACCATCGTCGGGCAGTT
>JAAYGH010000025.1 GCA_012727825.1 Trueperella sp. | reverse complement strand
GTGCGAGGGGTAGTTCCTCTCGTGTTTGGCTGGTTCCCCTCGCGTTTGCAGTATGTTGGCCGGGCTGCCTCGCCTCCTCTCCATTAGGGTGGCCTCTCCACCTGGCCGGATTTCCTCTCAGTGGGGCTGTCGAAGGCCGGCCGTGAGCATACGCGAGGGGTTGTGGTTAGGTGCGAGGGGTAGTTCCTCTCGTGTTTGGCTGGTTCCCCTCGCGTTTGTCATGTTGTCGCTGGGGCTGCCTCGCCGCCTCTCCACTAGGCCGCCTCTCCACTAGGCCGCCTCTCCACCTGGCCGCCTCTCCACCTGGCCGGATCTCCTTTCAGCTGGGCTGGCGAAGGCCCGCCGTGGGCATACTTCTTCAATAAACTTTTCCACAGTGCGCCAAACGCCCTCAAAATCCACAATTGCGGGATGGAAGCAATCCGCGAAAACCCCTCGTGCATAGGATTTTTGAACGATGGAAGATCCGAACCGAGAGGCGCAAGCGTGAATGAACTGAAGATACGAGCCCGCATCGAGAGCTCGCCGATTATGGAACATGAGGCTTTCGCGGCGCAGTGGTACTCCGATCGTGCGGACGACTTCGTAAAGATTCGACAATCCTCGATCCGATTTGGCGAGACGCAGGATGTGACCGAAAAGGAATTCTGGAAGAGCGCGCGTGCGGACGGCCGTGTCCGCACCTTCCCAGGATTTGCGACCATGTTGTCGAACCAGGAAAAGGAGCCGTGGAATGAGGAGCGCGACGGCGTGCTCCGGCTTGTTGACTATGTGGATCGACGTCGTAATGATTTTAGCCATGAAGGATGCGCTTCCTTCGCTGGCCTCAGTGCCGCCCACATTCTTGGACTCCCAACACTGGCGAGTCACTCTGAAAAGGTGGACCGGCAAGTGCCTCCGCCAAGGTCAAGTTTCACCGGTGTTTTCTCGAGAACTCGCCGTGCGATCGTCGAGCCAGTGACAATCAAGGTTGCGGGGTTACCCGTCTCTTCAATTCCGCAAACTGTTGTTGATCTTGCCCGATGGGAAGGGCCAATGGATGGGCTCATCGCGGGAGATTTCATGTTGCATGAAGGCCTGGGAACTACAGCTCAGGTGGCAGACATCGTCGGCCGACTGCCGCGAGTCGCTGGAATTCACAACGCTCGACTGGTGCTTGCGCTCATGGATTCACGAGTCGAGTCTCCCGGCGAATCGCTGACCCGTTGGCGATTTTATGAAGCTGGCATCGCTGGGCTGGAACCTCAGGTGCGTGTGCAAACGCCCAGTGGAGGTTTTCGGATGGATCTTTTCGACGCCAGCCGGGGCGTGGACATTGAGTTCGATGGCGTGGAAAAGATTGCGAATCCCTTGATGCGTGGTGGGAAGTCATTTGGGGAGGCAATGGCAGACGAAGCGAGGCGCCAACGTGAATTGCGGCATGTCGGAATTCAGGTCTATCGACTCGAGTGGAAAGACGTCATCACGAAAGAGAGCTTCGAGCGCTGGCTGATGAGGATGCGACGATATGGGTTGCCGTATTAGGTAATTGTGGGGCTATTTTCGTCGCCATTCCCACAGGTGGGAGGCTTTCTGGTCATACGCGAGGGGAAGTACCCCTCGCGTGTTGCTGGAATGCCTCGCGTTTGGTGAAAGAGTGGGCGAAGCGGTGGGCGAGGTGGGGGCTGGCGGCGAGTCGAGGTGGGGAAGTATCCCTCGCGTTTGGGCAACATTTGGGGACGTGAGCCCGTCACGCTCAGGGCTAATGTCACGCCAGCGGCGAAACGGCGAATAAATGCGGCCAATCCATCGCTAAGGTTGTTGAGGAATCGCATGGGGTGTATGCACATGCCCCGGGCGAAGAAATATTCAGAGGAGTCCAACATTGTTTGAACGGTTTACAGATCGCGCCAGGCGGGTCATAGTGCTCGCCCAAGAATCCGCTCGAAACCTCAAGCACAACTACCTTGGTACCGAGCACATCCTGCTCGGCCTGATCAAGGAGGGCGAGGGCGTCGCAGCTAAAGCCCTCGAGTCGCTGAACGTTACGTACGACGCCGTTCAGGAGCAGGTTATCGAGATCATCGGCGAGGGCCAGGAACAGCCGTCGGGGCACATTCCGTTCACGCCGCGCGCCAAGAAGGTTCTTGAGTACGCGATGCGCGAGGGTCTGCAGCTTGGCCACTCGTACATCGGCACCGAGCACCTGTTGCTTGGTCTGTGCAGGGAACAGGACGGCGTCGCTGCCCAGGTGCTCGTGAAGCTCGGTGCCGATCTGCCGCGCGTACGCCAGCAAGTCACGCAACTACTGTCGGGTTACCAGGGTAAGGAAGCAGTCGGAGTCGGACCGAGCGGTGCCCGCGAAGGCCAGAAGGCCGGCTCGACGGTGCTTGACCAGTACGGGACTAATCTCACGCAGTCCGCTCGTGAGAACAAGCTTGATCCGGTTATCGGCAGGCATAACGAAACGCAGCGCGTCATGCAGGTCCTTTCGCGCCGCACGAAGAACAATCCAGTCCTGATTGGTGAGCCTGGCGTGGGTAAGACCGCCGTCGTGGAAGGTCTTGCGCAGGCGATCGCTGTTGGCGATGTGCCGGAAACGCTGAAAGACAAGCAGCTCTACTCGCTCGACATGGGTTCGCTCGTGGCGGGCTCGCGCTACCGCGGTGATTTCGAGGAGAGGATGAAGAAGATCCTCAAGGAGATCAACACGCGCGGCGACATTATTTTATTCATCGATGAGGTCCATACTCTCGTGGGTGCTGGCGCTGCGGAAGGCGCACTTGATGCGGCTTCACTGCTCAAGCCCATGATGGCGCGTGGAGAGCTTCAGATCATTGGTGCTACGACGCTCGATGAGTATCGCAAGCACATTGAAAAGGACGCCGCGCTCGAGCGTCGTTTCCAGCCGATTCAGGTCGATGAGCCGACGGTCAAGGAAACCATCGCAATTCTCGAGGGCCTGCGCGATCGTTATGAGGCATTCCACCGCGTCACCATCACGGACGACGCTCTGGAATCCGCGGCGACGCTCGCGGACCGCTACGTAAACGACCGCTTCCTGCCGGATAAGGCTATCGATCTTATTGATGAGGCCGGCGCGCGCCTTGCCATCCAGAAAATGACGGCCCCGCCGGAGCTGCGTGATCTCGATGAGGAAATCGCCGAGGTCAAGCGCGCGAAGGAATCCGCCATCGATGGTCAGGACTTCGAGAAGGCAGCCTCGCTCCGCGATAAGGAGCAGCAGCTCGTTGAAAAACGTGCCGAGCGCGAAAAGGCGTGGAAGGAAGGCGACCTCGATGTCGTCTCGGTTGTGGATGAAGACATCATCACAGAGGTCCTGTCCATGTCGACCGGCATCCCGGTCTTCAAGCTCACGGAGGCGGAGTCCGAGAAGCTCCTGCGTATGGAGGACGAGCTGCACAAGCGCGTTATCGGCCAAAACGAAGCCGTTACAGCGCTCTCGCAGGCGATCCGCCGTACCCGCGCGGGTCTGAAGGATCCGAAGCGTCCGGGCGGCTCGTTCATCTTCGCCGGCCCCACCGGCGTCGGAAAGACGGAGCTGGCAAAGGCCCTCGCCGAATTCCTGTTCGGCGACGAGGATGCGCTGATCACCCTTGACATGTCCGAATACTCGGAGAAGCACACGGTCTCGCGACTCTTTGGTGCCCCTCCTGGATATGTCGGCTACGAAGAGGGCGGTCAGCTCACCGAGAAAGTGCGCCGGAAGCCGTTCTCTGTGGTGCTCTTTGATGAGATTGAGAAGGCCCATCAGGACCTGTTCAATTCGCTGTTGCAGATCCTCGAAGAAGGCCGACTGACGGATTCGCAGGGTCGAGTGGTCGACTTCAAGAACACGATCATCATCATGACCACCAACCTTGGAACGAAGGATATTGCGAAGGGCCTTCAGACTGGTTTCCAGTTCGACGCCGATACGCAGACCTCCTACGAGCGTATGAAGAACCGTGTGGGCGAGGAACTGAAGAACCACTTCCGCCCCGAGTTTTTGAACCGTGTGGATGACATGATCGTCTTCCCACAGCTCAACAAGGACGAGATCCTGCAGATCGTCGACCTCATGATTGGTAAGCTCGGCGCCCGCCTGTGGGATCAGGGCATGTCGATCGTGCTGACCGACGAGGCTAAAAAGCTTCTCGCGGATCGTGGCTACGACCCGGTTCTTGGTGCACGTCCGCTTCGCCGCGCGAT
>JAAYGH010000255.1 GCA_012727825.1 Trueperella sp. | reverse complement strand
GTACACCCGCAACGATATGGCGTTCACACGCGGTACGTTCCGCGTGCGTGGCGACACGGTGGAAATTATCCCCGTGTACGAAGAGCTTGCCGTACGTATTGAATTTTTTGGCGACGAGATTGATGCACTCGCGCTTTTGCACCCGCTCACGGGCAACGTCATCCGCGAAGCAGAGCACGCCCATATTTTCCCGGCCTCGCACTACGTGGCGGGACCGGAACGGATGGAACGGGCAATGGCGTCGATCAAGGACGAGCTTGACGTGCGCCTTGAGGAGTTCCGTGAGCAAGGCAAACTGCTGGAGGCACAGCGCCTCGAAATGCGCACCACATTTGATCTTGAGATGATCCGGAACCTTGGAGTGTGTTCGGGCATTGAGAACTACTCGCGGCACATCGATGGGCGTGGTCCTGGCACCCCGCCGCACACGCTCCTTGACTATTTCCCCGACGACTTCGTGCTCGTCATCGACGAATCACACGTGACCGTTCCGCAAATTGGCGCGATGTACGAAGGCGACATGTCGCGCAAGCGGACGTTGGTTGAGCACGGTTTCCGCCTGCCGTCCGCCATGGACAACCGGCCCCTAAAGTGGGCAGAGTTTGTTGAGCGAATCGGCCAATCCGTCTACCTCTCCGCAACTCCTGGAAAATACGAACTCGAAAAGTCCGATGGCGTGGTCGAACAGATCATTCGCCCCACTGGGCTTGTGGATCCAGAGATCGTGGTCAAGCCCACCAAGGGCCAGATTGACGACCTGCTCGAAGAGGTCCGCATCCGCATCGAGCGAGACGAGCGCGTCCTCATCACCACGCTGACGAAGAAGATGGCCGAGGATCTTACGGAGTACATGGCAGAACGCGGCATCCGCGTGGAGTACCTGCATTCCGACGTCGATACGCTGCGCCGCGTGGAGCTCCTTCGTGAACTTCGCCTTGGAAAATTTGACGTGCTCGTGGGCATCAACCTTTTGCGTGAAGGCCTGGATCTCCCCGAGGTCTCGCTCGTCGCTATTCTTGATGCCGACAAGCAGGGCTTTTTGCGGTCAACAACCTCTCTCATTCAGACCATCGGCCGCGCCGCCCGAAACGTCTCTGGTCAAGTGCACATGTACGCAGATAAGATCACGCCAAATATGGAGGAAGCGATCGACGAAACCAATCGTCGTCGTGCAAAGCAGGTCGAGTATAACGAGGCGAACGGCATCGATCCGACTCCGCTTCGCAAGAAGATTTCGGACGTCACCGACATGCTCGCTCGCGAGGACATCGACACCGAGATGCTTCTCGACGGCGGATACCGCAAAGAGAGCTCGCTGTCTGATCGCTTGCCACAGGACGGGCGCGAAATTCGTCAGCTCCTCGAAGATCTGACCGAGCAAATGCACGCGGCAGCCGAGCAACTTCAGTTCGAAATCGCCGCTCGTTTGCGTGACGAAATTGAAGACGTTAAGAAGGAATTGCGCCAAATCGACAACGCGTGATGGCTCGAATCACACGCACCCAAAGGTTACACCGCGAACATTATTCGCTAGTATCAACACACACGGAGGGGAGTATTCCCAACCAATATCGACTCGTCAGCACGGCAAACGCCCGGGTCGAGGCCTTGACAGGCGGGAAGAGACCTCCGGTACCATTATTCGATGTACCGGAAGGAACCCCATGTCATCTGGGCTTTTTAATACGGCGCTCGTCACCGCGCAGAGTTCGTCTGATGCGATGGTAGTGCATACCTGGGAATGGTTTGCATTATTCGCCATAATCATTGCGCTCATCGCCTGGGATCTTCTCGGTCACGTGCGTAAGCCTCACGAACCCACGCTGAAGGAAGCGGCTATTTGGTCAGCGTTCTATATCGGGATCGCCTTGCTGTTTGGCGTTCTCATGTATTTCCGGCACAGCCCGCAGTTCGCAACCGAATATTTTGCAGGCTATCTCACCGAAAAATCGTTATCTCTCGATAACATCTTCGTCTTCATCATCATTATTGCTGCGTTCAAGGTGCCGCGGATTTACCAGCAGAAGGTCGTCATGTGGGGGATCGTCATCGCCCTTGTGTTGCGCTTCGCGTTCATCATGGTGGCGGCCGCGGTCATTGATCGCTTCGCGTGGGTTTTCTTTATTTTCGGCGCGTGGATGCTGTACACCGCAATCGACCAGATTCGCGACGGCATTGCACAAGAAAAGGACAGACGGGATCCCGAAGCGATTGATCCGTCCGACGAATACGAGCCGAACGTGTTGACCAAACTAGTCTCTCGCTGGTTCCGCGTGACCGACGGTTACGTCGGCCAGCGCCTCGTGGTGCGTCGCCACGGAAAAACCTGGCTCACTCCGCTCATGCTCTGTGTGATCTCCATTGGCTCGATCGATATCATGTTCGCACTTGATTCAATCCCCGCCATCTACGGCCTCACGCGCGAACCGTTCATCGTGTTCGCCGCGAACGCGTTCTCACTGCTTGGTCTGCGTCAGCTGTACTTCCTTGTGGACGGGCTGTTGGATCGCCTCATCTACCTCCACTTCGGTCTGGCATTCATCCTTGGCTTCATCGCACTTAAGCTCCTGGTCCACGCATTCCACGGCTATGGCATTCTCCTGTTCATCCCCGAGCCCACGCCAGTTCAGTCCACCGCGGTCATTTTGGGAGCGATCACTCTTACTGTCATCGCCTCACTATGGGGTGCACGAAAGTGGCCGACGATTAATTCCCCGGCCGACTTTGCAGCTGAGATTGGCCCGCGTGAACGACGCGCCCCATCAATTGGAACCAGCTCCAGCGCCCGTGAAGATTCCGAACAGGATCCGACCGATCGTCCTGATGGCGGCCACCAAGATGGCACGGACAAGAACGGCATGAATGGCGACGCTCGATCGGGTAACAGCCGATAGTAGGCGCTGTTATACCTCGCTTTTGCGGCCAAGCCTTCGCGCGAGGACTGCAGCGACCATGAGCTGAATTTGGTGGAAGATGATCACCGGGACGGCCACGGCTCCGACGATGGCTGGATCAAACAGAGCCTTCGCCATGGGCAGGCCGGTGGCAAGCGACTTCTTCGAGCCGCACATGAGGAGCACGATCCTCTCGGCGCGAGGAAAGCGCAGTACCTTGCCGCCGTACCACGTGATCGCCAAAATGGTGACGAGCAAGAGTGAAAGTACGATCAAGAGGACGATAAACCCTCCGAGGGTGACGGAGGTCCATGCGCCGTCGTTCGTCGCTTTGATGACAGCCGAGAACACGACGAGGATGATTGCCGAGTTGTCCGTCACCTTCGTGATGTTGCGGTGTCTGCGTACCC
>JAAYGH010000254.1 GCA_012727825.1 Trueperella sp. | reverse complement strand
GCGCAAGGTCGTTCGGGTACTCCCCGTCCACGAGAGGCGTCAGTAGGCGTAGTCGTTCACCTGCCGCCCGGTCCTGAGTGACCACTGTGAAGTCAAAGTCGGTGATCGACGCATCATCTTCGCCACGCACTTCGATCGTGGCCGTGGTGAGCAGACCCGTGGTCACGCGTGGACCGTGGTTTTGAACCGTTTGGCCCGAAATTTGGTTACCCATCGAGTAGACCACCCACATCCCCTCGCCATCGGGTCCGCCAGGGAGAAGATCAAGCGGCTGTGGCACGTGCGAGTGGTTGCCAAACACGAGGTCCACCTCGCCTGATTTGGCGAGCTGCTCTGCGATGTCAGTCTGCTCGGGGATCGGGTCATTGACGTACTCGGTTCCCCAATGCATGGATACGATGACGATGTCTGCACCGCGTTCGCGGGCCTTCGCGGCGTCGTCGATGATCGTCTGGACCGGCTTGCCGAGGGTGCCGACGACGTCCCACGAGTAGGGATGATCGGCGGGAATTGGGATGCCGTTCGTCAGAGTCGACGCGGACAGGTGGGCGATCGAGACGCCCTGATTTTCGCCCTGAAGGTGATAGAACTGGATTTCGTCAGCTTCCTCCTCGGTGCGTGCCGAGCCTGCCCAGCCTAAGCCCGCATCAGTCAGTGCCTGAATGGTCGTGTCGGCGCCACCAAAGCCACGATCCATCGTGTGGTTGGTCGCCACCGCACAGCCGTCGTAGCCAATGTCTGCCAGAGACTGCGCGAGGTCCCACGGCGCTCCGAAGTTGGGATAATTCGACGGCATCTGGTCCGGTCCAACGATCGGAACTTCGAGCGCGCATATCGCCACGTCGGCGTCGTCGATAAACGGCTGAATCCCTTCGTACAGTGGCACGTAATCGTAGGTTTCTCCCTGAATACGGGCCGACTCATTCACGGATAGGTGCAACAAGATATCGCCACCGGACATGACCGTGAAGTATTCAGGATCTGCCTGCTCGGACGTTGGCTCCGGCGTCGGGCTAGCAGAATTCGATGAGCCCTCGGGGTGGGTGCTCGCCGTCGTTTCGGTGGGGGAGGCATCATCGGTACGTGCCTGAGTGGAATCGGAACAGCCGGCAAGAAGTGCAAGGGCTGCTACAAGGGTGAGAACCCGCATGTTCATTGTGTCTCCAGTGTGGGTGGGCCGGTTTTTCGGTTCTTCCCCTAGAGTAGAACAGTGGAAGAAAAATCTCAGGTACCTGTTGTCAATATCGCCAATGCCCTCACGGTGTTGCGCCTGCTGCTTGTGCCGGTATTGATCTGGCTCCTGCTCGACCCAACGGTGGAGCGACGCTGGATAGCCTGGCTCGTGTTCTCCGTTGCGGCGCTGACCGATCAGCTCGATGGCTACCTCGCGCGCAGCCGTGGGCTCATCACAAATTTTGGCAAACTTGCTGATTCGATTGCCGATAAGTTTCTGATTTTGTCCGCGATGATCATGGCCTCGCTCAATGACTGGCTGTGGTGGTGGGTCACGATTGCCTTTATCGTTCGCGAGCTGGGCATCACGATTATGCGCATGGTGGTCGTCAAAAAGAAGGTCATGGCTGCCGGACGCGGTGGAAAGATCAAGATGGTGGCGCAAGTCTTTGGTGTGGGCGGTCTGATTGTTCCATGGGATACCTTCCTTCCAGACACCCTCGCCACCGGCGTCGTATGGTTCTTCTACGTTCTCATTGCGATTGCACTTTTCTTTGCGTTGACTTCGGCGTGGGAATACATTCGCGAGGTGCGTTCTCTCGATGACGAGCAGCCATTCGAGGACAGCGTTGACTAACGACGCCGTCGAGGTGGCTCGCGAACTCGTTGCAGACCTGACCCGCGACTCCCGCACACTTGCTGTGGCGGAATCGTTGACGGGCGGTTTGCTCGCCTCTACCATCGTGTCTGTTCCGGGCGCATCGATGTGTTTTCGTGGGGGAGTGGTCACATATATGACGGACACGAAAGCATCCGTTCTGGGAGTTTCGCAAGAACAGTTGGACGAGACTGGACCAGTCGATCCCACTGTTGCGGAGCAGATGGCGCGGGGCGTTGCGGAGCTTTTCAACGCCGATATCGGATTATCGACCACGGGCGTCGCAGGGCCGGGACCAGCAGACGGGCACGAAGCTGGGACCGTCGTTGTAGGTTTGTACACGCCGCGTGGGGCGAGCAGTGCGGTGTTCCACTTCGACGGCCAGCGTCAGGACGTGCGGAGTAAATCGGTTCTTGGTGCATTATGCTGGGTAAGTGAAAATTTAACGGATACCCGACATCTTTGAGAGGGCTTTCAGGGAACGTCCAGATTCGTATGGGAATATCTATGTGAAAGCAGGAGTTAGCACTGTTAGAGAACTCCGCTACGAAGAGAAGTTAGAGAGAGTACAGCATGACAACGATGAATAATTCCCACGTTCGCACCGAGCCGGTTCTTTTCCGTCGCGAACTTGGTGATGTCCTGCGTGACTACCGACAGCGCCAAGGTCGTACCCTGCGTGAGGTCTCTTCGGATGCCCGCGTCTCCCTCGGATACCTATCGGAAGTCGAGCGTGGTCAGAAGGAAGCCTCCTCCGAATTGCTTCAGTCAATTTGCCGAGCACTGAACGTGCCGATGAGCCACGTGCTTCGCCTCGTTGCAGATCGCATCGATATTGCCGAAGGCCGTACGCCTCCGATGATCCGCAAAGCGCAAGCTGCTCGCGCAGCTGGTCTCCGGATCCCCGATACCGCAGAGGCGTTGCTCAACAGCGAACTATCCTCGACTGGTGCATGAGACACACCGAATTCTGGGATATCGTCGATCGCGCGTTCCCGGGAGGTCACGGCCGTGCACTTGCACGAGACCTCGTGATTCCCGAACTCGGATTACGAACCGCTGAAGAAGCGCTCGAGGCTCACCACGAACCGCAAAAGGTGTGGCACGAATTGCGATTAGCAATGGACCTGCCGGAGTCATTCGAGTTCCTTCACCGCAAAGATCCCACACACAACTAAACGAGACACTGAGGGCGAGCCATATGGCTCGCCCTCAGTGCTGTGTGGGACCGAGCTGAGTGGGCAACGTGCGACATTTTCGGGTGGAAGCTGGTACTGCCCAGAAGGCTGAGATGGATGTGATGGGGAACACCCGCGCGCCTAGTCGCCCATCGAACACCTGTTCGTCTAAAGTTGTCCACGACAACGCTTTCTGTTGATGCTCTCCACATTCGGAGAGTGCAGAAAGATTAGTGTCGGAGGTCGGGCATATCGTTGTTCGTGAACCGTTCGGAGAGGACGGTCTCCGTAGAAAAGACCTGTTCTATCCGCCGGCTGGACAGCCACGAAAGGAATCACATGTCGAAGAAGAAAACAGATGCGCGGGACAAGGCGCTCGAAACTGCATTGGGCCAGATTGACCGCCAGTTCGGCAAGGGATCGGCTATGCGACTGGGCGACGCCCCAGAACAACGAGTGAAGGTTATCCCAACCGGATCTCTCGCACTCGATATCGCACTTGGCATTGGTGGCCTTCCTCGTGGCCGCGTGGTTGAGGTCTACGGTCCGGAATCATCCGGTAAAACCACCGTGGCGCTCCATGCGGTGGCCAGCGCCCAGGCATTGGGTGGTATCGCTGCATTCATTGATGCTGAGCACGCGCTCGATCCGGAATACGCCCGTAATCTAGGTGTAGACACCGATGCGCTTATCGTCTCGCAACCTGACACCGGTGAGCAGGCCCTCGAAATTACGGACATGCTGATCCGTTCGGGAGCACTCGACATCATCGTCATTGATTCGGTGGCAGCACTTGTCCCCAAGGCGGAAATTGAAGGCGAGATGGGCGATTCGCACGTCGGCCTACAGGCACGCCTCATGTCGCAGGCTTTGCGTAAGCTCACCGGCGCAATTTCGGCATCCGGCACTACCGCAATCTTCATCAACCAGCTACGCGAGAAGATCGGCGTGTTCTACGGCAATCCAGAGACCACCACTGGTGGTCGCGCGCTGAAGTTCTACTCGTCGGTGCGCTTGGACGTGCGCCGTATTGAAACCTTGAAGGAGGGCTCCGTTCCGGTCGGAAACCGCACTCGCGTGAAGGTCGTCAAGAATAAGATGGCTCCGCCGTTCAAGCAGGCGGAGTTCGATATCGTTTACGGCCAGGGCATCTCGCGCGAGGGTGGGATCATCGACATGGGTGTGGATGCCGGAGTGGTTCGCAAGTCTGGGTCCTGGTACACCTATGAAGGCGACCAGTTGGGTCAGGGCAAGGAAAAGTCACGTCAGTTCCTCAAGGACAACCCAGAGATCGCGGAAGAAATTCAGACCAAGGTGATGAAGTCCCTCGGCATTGGCGAGTACGCGAACGTAGAAGAGAATCCTGAGGTCGCCGAGGTAGCCGAGGTTGACGAATCCGTCAAAGTTTAATGGTCGACTACGCTGACGAGGGCAGCTTCGGCAAGAATCGGCGTCGCCGGCGGCGGTCTCCCGCGGAGATCGCCGCCCGCAAGAAGGAGCTCGCGGCGGCACGATCAGAGGGTGAGTGGCGGGTCTACGCCAAAGATATCTGCTATCGCCAATTGGGGATGATGGAGCGTTCCACTGCCCAACTCCGCGAGGCAATGGAACGAAATCTCGTTCCATCTGAGATTGCAGAGGAAGTTCTCGAAGCCTTTATCGATGCTGATCTCGTCAATGACGCACGTTTTGCTGCGATGTTCGTACGCACGAGATTCTCTGGTAAAACGACCTCGCGTCGAGCCTTGCGGATGGAGCTACAACGCAAGGGTGTGACCGGCACGGAAGCAGACGAAGCGCTCGATCAAATCACCAGTAGCGACGAACAAGAGGCCGCCACCGAGTTCGCGATACGGAAAGCTCGATCAATGAGTAACTTGGAACCCGAGGTAAGGAGACGGCGGCTC
>JAAYGH010000253.1 GCA_012727825.1 Trueperella sp. | reverse complement strand
CCTAACCAATCTCCTTCTGTGCATGATTCTCGGCTCCTTCTTATCAATTGCTTTCTGGCGTCTTTGCCAGGAAGTCTTCGCCTCCACCACAACCGTGAAAGCCACTCTTGTCAAGAGCGGCGCCCAAAACGGTCTTTGACAGGGGAACGGAGCGGAGTCCATTTTCGCTTCTCGGATCTGTGCCCTCTGTCCAGCCTGGTTCAGAGAAATCCATCGCCAGGAGTGACCCATCGACAGGGCTGTTGCTGCGCGAATCAACCGTGTTGGGCGTGAGGAACGAACCTGTCACCAGTTCGTTCCTCACGCCCCAGCTCGTTTACGACCCCATCCACACGTTTTGGCCTATAACCCCTGCTTGCCGTGTGTCCGTTTGAGGATCCCTCAGCGACGCCCATCTCCCCCGAAAACGACACAGTGGTCGCAAACCTAGGACTCGTGAGCGTTCGGATTGAGTGGAAAATGAGCTGGCTGTCCGTCTCGTTCTTCCCTATTGGTTGACATTCTTAGAACCCATTGTTTGACTTATCCGACCTGCGCCGGCGACGGTGCATCCACGACGATGTGAGGTTAAATATGACAACCACTGAGCTCATTGCGATCGCAGGAACGGCGTCACAACGTCGAGGCGATCGGCAACAGATCGCGCTTTCTGAAGTTGAGATCCATCTCGACTCTGATGAGGCAGTCGCGAAGTGTCTTCGCGCTCTTGACTCATCAGATGCTCGACTCGCTGCGACGCCCCAGATGTATGACTGGGTGACGGTCTGGAAAGAAACGTCTGAAGACCGCCCAGGGGCAACCGTCCGGTTCGGCGTGGCATGGTACGACCGTGATTTCTACGCGGAGAAGCGTGACGTGTACCTCGGTGAACACCACCTGCGCATGTTCGCAGGGTTCGCCGACAGTAACCCGCAGGTAATCGTCAAACATTACGAGCTTGCGGCGTAACCAGCCGCACTCAAACGGAGGCTCCCAGACCACGTCAGGAGTCTCCGCTTTTTGGGTGCTCACGCTGGGGCAGGCGGTGGCAGCGGCTGGCGAGACCGCCACGCTTACTGCACTCACCCTTGCCCTACAGCTTGACGGCGGAACCGCGTGGGTGACCGCGCTCATCGTCGGCTCATTCTTGCCAGCTGTCGTGCTCGCCCGCCCCGTCTCGAGTCTCTTTGATCGGTTTCCCGCGCTATCAGTCCTCCAGTACTCGCTGGTTGTGAGAATATTCGGCACAGCGGCGGTGGCTTTTTCCATCACTGCAGGGCACATGGTCTTTGCGCTTTGTCTCTTCGTCATCACCCGTGCAGCAATTGTCGGCGAGAACCCCGCGGTCCTCGCCGTCGCACCGCGACTGGCATCTCCCGCCGCTGACACCCAAATTGTTTATGCACGGCTGGCTGCGAGCCGCAATCTGGGGGCGATCGCTGGCCCCATCATTGCTGGCGCGTTGATCGCCACGCTTCCCTTCTGGACCGTTCTCGTTTTCGATGCGGCTGCTGCCCTCGCAATGGTGGCGGCGGTGGTGTTCGTGCGGTGCTCCGTCAGCACAGACTTCACGAGGTCTAAGCCATCGGTAGAAACATCGCGACGAACAAGCCTCGTCGTTGACTTACTGCTGCGCTCTCGGGCCGCACCATACGTATTCGTGCTCGCACTCGCGATCCTCTTCACATCGATCCTGCCTGTCGCACAATCCGCGTTCTTCATCGATGAACGCGGATTATCAGCGACCGAATTCGGCTTAATCGTGGGTGCCTATGCTTGCGGACGATTGGTCGCCGCCGCCATCGGATCAATAGTGACGTGGCCGCACCGCGCAAGCACCGCACTAGCCCTCGCCACGATTTCGATGGGAGTGGGACTCGCTACATCAACCGCACCAACACCGCTTCCAGTAGTCCTGCTTTGCTTCGTCATCGCTGGATATGCCAATACCTTGCAGGTTCTGTCAATTCGAACTCTGATTCACGACTCCACTGCCCCCGACCGCATTCCACAGACCTTCACCGCGCTGGGAGCCATCAACAACACTGCGACCCTCATCGGCACGATCGGCGGCGGACTGCTCATTGGAGCCGTGACAGGAGGCAGCGCGCTCCTCATTGCTGGTACCGCAACCGCCATCATTGGGCTGCTGGGACTTACGTCCTGGCTTCGAAAATAGTTGGCGCCACGGTTCACCTTCCTCACAAGCCTGTGGCATAAGCATCACGTGAATCGGTGACCGCACCAGAGTCGCGGTCGTTCCGGATGATCGTCACGTTGCGCACCGGGTTCGTCCGTTTGAGGATCGTTCTGTGAGACGGTCATTTGTCCACAGATGTTCGGCGCGACGTGTGGAGTTTGCCGCTCTTTGGCGGTGTTCTTTGATCACTCCGTGTCGCTAGTTGCCGATGACGAGAATGCTGGCTGCGGCTTCGATGACGTCGTCGGTGATGGTGTCGAGCTGGTTGATCTTCAGTACACGGTTGATCTGAGGGAAGAGTCGTTCGAGGAGCCGGAAATTGCCGCGGGTGATGCGCTCGATGGCTGCGATCGCTTGCGCGTCGGTGAAGTCGTCAGGGTCGAGGGTCTTACCGAGTCGTTTCCAATGGCGGTCGAGGACGAACAGGAGTTCGTCGCGTCCCAGGGTCCGGTACTGATGTGAAAATCCGAGGCGGCTGTAGAGCTGCGGATAGTGACGAAACCGTTCGTCGATGCCGGGCATGCCAATCAGGATCATCGCGCGGTGGGTGCGGTCGTGCTGATCGCGAAGCAGTTCCAGGGCGGTGGGGGTGAGCCGTTCGGCTTCGTCAATGATGAGGAGTTCCACAAGGCGGGTGACATCGTTCTGTCTGACCCTTTCCGACTCCGGCATGGGGGAGCGGAGGTGCTCGTCGGCGCATATCCCGACTCTCACCTGCCAGTGATCGATGTCGCGCATAAGGTCTTTAGGGCGGCAGAGGACTTCGGGCGTATAGAAGACAGAGCGAGATCGGTTCGCGAGGGCGTAATGCTTCGCATCGTGATCACCCCTGGGACCCCAATCATTGATGTAGGGCTCGAGCGCGTCCCAGTTCGCGTACCGACGGGCGGAGTTCGTCTTCCCGACGCCGGCAGCGCCGTGACAGATGCCGATGGTCTTTTCCTTCCGCACGGCGTTGGCAAACTCCGTGAAGCGCCGGTGTTCCTTGGTGACGATGAATGCTTGATTCATCACTCGTCCTCTTCGTAGGTGCGAAGCTTTGGCCGCCGCTTCGGCGGTTCCGGAATGCGAGGTTCCTCGCGGGTGGCGACCGTCGGGATGCGATCGTTGATGGCTCGGCGCAATTGCTTGCGTCGGGCACGGCGAGCTGTTTCGATG
>JAAYGH010000252.1 GCA_012727825.1 Trueperella sp. | reverse complement strand
TGTTGAGGCAGGTTCAAGGGCTCCCTTATAATGGAGATCCACCCCGTAGGAGAGATATGACTACCGAAGTTCGCCGCCACTCGCATGTCCCACCGACCGAGAGACGCCAGCCAATCACGAGCTATCGCATTCAGCTCAGCCCAGACTTTGACTTCGAAGACGTTGAAGGCATCATCCCCTACCTGTCCTCGCTCGGCATCACGGATGTTTTCTTCTCCCCGATCCTGCAAGCGGCGCCAGAATCGAACCACGGGTATGACGTGGTTGACCACGAAAAAATCTCCGTTGATCTGGGTGGTATTGAGGGCTTTCGTAAGGTTTCGCGCGCTCTTCATGATGCCGGTATACACATTATCGTCGACATCGTGCCCAACCACATGGCAGTGCCAACGCCACTGTTCCACAACCGGGCATTGTGGTCCCTGCTTCGAGATGGTGAAGATTCGCCTTACCTCAAC
The DNA here is from genome assembly GCA_012727825.1 of Trueperella sp. Classification (GTDB taxonomy): domain Bacteria; phylum Actinomycetota; class Actinomycetes; order Actinomycetales; family Actinomycetaceae; genus Trueperella. The sequence continues at coordinate 2,622 of JAAYGH010000252.1, read as the reverse complement.
TGGTTTGATATCGAGCTCTCCGACGCCGGAGATGGCCTCCTCATGGCAGTACTCGGCGAACGCATTGGGCAGGCGCTAGCAAACGAGACGATCACCATCGACACGATGATCGTGCCCGGATTTGAAAGCGACGGCGAAACGAAGGTTGTCCGCTACTATGACCAGGTTTTCCCCATTCGCCGCGGAACCGAAGGATTACCGTTAGCAGAGCTGCTCGATGCCCAGTTCTACCGACTTGCCCACTGGCGCGTGGCAAATGAGGAACTGAACTACCGTCGATTCTTCGACGTCGATACTTTGGCTGCCATCCGCGTGGAAAATCCCACGGTATTCCAAGAATCCCATGCGCTACTTCTTGACCTGATGGGCGAAGGCCACATCGATGCTTTCCGTATTGATCATCCAGATGGCCTGGCTGATCCACGCGAATATTTCCGGAACTTAAACGAAGCAACCGGTGGCGCATGGACCGTAGCCGAAAAGATTCTCGAAGGCGAAGAAACGCTCCCCTCTGACTGGCCGTGTGCAGGCACAACTGGCTACGATTCGCTGATGCGGTTGCAGGGTTTGTTCACCGACCCAACCGGTCTGCCAGAGCTCACGCAGTTCTACAGCGAGCTCTCCGGTACAACCGACTCGGTGTCGTCTATCGAGGTCAAGTCCAAACGCCAGATCGTCGACACCTCCTTGTATGCGGAGATCGAGCGACTGTCGACCATCGTTGCAAATATCTGCCACGCAGACGTGCGGCTGCGTGACCACACGCACCGATCGATTCAAGACGTCATCATCGAACTTGTGGTTCACATGGACCGCTACCGTGCCTATGTCGTGCCCGGTGAACGACCCCACGTTGAGGACGAGCGAGTCCTTCGATCTGCGGCTGAACGGGCGACCCGCAATCTCGATGAGGATCGGCAGGACACCATGGACATGGTCGTCGATCTCCTGCTCGGCAATGAGGTTGGCTCGGCGGGCCGAACGCACGAAGCCGCCCGCAACGAAGCCATTATTCGATTCCAGCAGGTGTGTGGAGCCGTCATGGCCAAGGGCGTGGAAGACACGACATTCTACCGTTACACCGCCCTGACCTCAGCAAATGAGGTTGGTGCAGGCCCACACTACTTCACCACGACACCCGACGACTTCCACGATTTCCAAGCTCGAATTTTAAAAAGCTGGCCAGTCACGATGAGTACCCTGTCAACACACGACACGAAGCGTTGTGAAGACGTCCGCGCACGCATTGCACCGATCGCGCAATACACGAATGAGTGGCTCGAACTTCTGACCAAGGCACGTGACATCGTCGCTGATGACCGCCCAGCCGACCTCAACGGTCAGTCCGAGAACCTCCTCTGGCAAACGCTCATCGGCACCTGGACGCAGGATGGTCCAATTTCCGAGGAACGCCTCGAGGCGTATCTTCTCAAAGCCTCCCGTGAACAAAAGTCGTGGACCACATGGACCGAGCAGAACAACCAGGCAGAGCAAGGCTTCATCGATTACGCGAAGGCGATTCTGAACTCTGACGCGGCAGATATGCTCCAGGAATTCAGCGAGCGCATCTTCCCCGCCGCCCGCATGCACATTCTTGCTCAGAAAGCGATCCAAATGATGATCGTGGGAGTGCCGGATACCTACAACGGTGAAGAAGTAACCCAGACGTCCCTCGTTGATCCCGATAACCGCCGCCCGGTTGATTACGTGGGCCTCGAGAAGGCTCTGGCCAAGCTGGATCGTGACGGCCTGCCGTCGTCACCGAGCTTGGATATCGAAAAATTATGGATTACCTCGCGGCTCGCACGTCTTCGCCGCGACCATCCCGAGATTGCCACTGCCAACTGCGGATACGAGCCTCTCCCGGTTTCTACCGGCCGCGCACTTGCTTTTGCCCGCATGATCAATGATGAGCCGTCGCTCGTCACGGTTGCGATGCGGAATCTGCCAGACACCACCGGCGATTACACCATCGTGCTACCCGACGGACAGTGGCGGAATGTCCTCACGACCACAACGATTGACGGTGGCACCCAGCCGCTTGCTGACGTGCTTGGCCGCTTCCCGGCCGCCGTCCTTGAAAGGATTCATGACTAACGTCAAAATTTGGTCTCCGAACGCAGGACGCGTCAGCGTGATCCTTGCCGACACCGAGGAAGAGATTGAGCTCGTGCGTGCCGGCGAGCATTTCGTAATTTCTGAGCCACTCGAGGTTGGCACGCGATACTTCGTCAGCGTCGACGGCGGGTTGCGCCTTCCCGACCCCCGATCGATGTGTCAGCCAGACGGCCCACACGGCCCCACCGAGGTCGTTGATCCAACCGCGTTCCAGTGGACCGACTCCGACTGGACTGGCGAGAATCTCCACGGCAAGATTTTCTACGAAATGCACGTGGGCGCCTTCACCCGCGAAGGGACATTTCGTTCCGCCATTGAGCGCCTCGACTATTTAGCAGACCTTGGGGTCGATGTTGTTCAGCTCATGCCGATCGCGCCGATGCCAGGCGAACGCGGCTGGGGTTATGACGGCGTATCGATCTTCGCACTGCACCATCCGTATGGGCGACCCGACGACCTGGTGGCACTTATTGACGCCATCCATGCGCGTGGTATGTCCGCGTG
>JAAYGH010000251.1 GCA_012727825.1 Trueperella sp. | reverse complement strand
GTGATGACCACCTCGCGTACGCCACACTCGGATAAGCGCTTAGCCGCCGGGTCCGACAGAACGCCGTGCGTTGCCGCGATAATGACGTCCTTCGCGCCCGCCTCAAGAATCACGCGAACAGCGCCGACGATCGTGCCACCGGTATCGATGAGATCATCCACGATCACAGCGGTGCGACCGCTGACATCGCCCACCACACGGTTGGCAGTGGCCTCATTCGGACGCGTGATGTCGCGAGTCTTGTGCACGAACGCGAGCGGGACCCCGCCGAGGCGATCACCCCACTGTTCGGCCACCTTGATGCGACCAGCATCAGGCGAGACCACCACGGCATCCGGGGTGTCGATGCGCGAGCGCACGTACTCGACGAGGGTTGGCATCGCCCACAGGTGATCGACCGGACCGTCGAAGAAACCCTGGGTCTGCGCTGCGTGCAGATCGACCGACATGATGCGGTCCGCACCCGCCGTCTTGAAAAGATCCGCGAGCAGGCGTGCCGAAATCGGTTCGCGCCCCTTATGCTTCTTGTCCTGGCGCGCGTACGGGTAGTTAGGAATGACCACCGTGATGCGCTTGGCCGAGGCACGCTTCGCGGCATCGACCATGATGAGGGCTTCCATAATCCACTTATTCACCGGCACGGTGATGGATTGAAGAATAAAGACGTCTGTGCCTCGAACAGATTCGTCGAAGCGGACATATATTTCGGAGTTTGCGAAGTCATAGGCCGTCATTGGGAGCAGATCGATTCCCAACTCTTCGGCCACCGCCTTGGCTAGTTCGGGGTGAGCCCTGCCGCTCGCCAAAACCAGATGTTTCTCGCCATGGGTGTGAATGCCCGTCATGAAACCACTTTCTTTGTTAACCACAGGTGGCCCTTGAGTGCCCTTTCTACCCTACCCCGCACTAACTCAGCACGGTGAAGGGTTTCACCTTCTCGTCCGCCGCGATATCGACGTCGTTCGCCACCGAGTACGGAACCTCGGCTCGCTTTCCAACCTGCACGTTCGTCAGCTGCGTGTGCGGGCCGACGACGGCGAACGGCCCCACGTGCGTTGTTCCGCGCAGGATCGTACCGGGTTCGACCACGGCATCCGGCTCAAGCGTGACGTCAACGTCAATGTGTGTGGTTCCAGGATCCGTGATGGCCACGCCCGTGAGCATCCATTCCTCTAGGATGCGACGATTCTTTTCCTGGCGCAGCTCAGCAAGCTGAACGAGTGTGTTGACACCGGATGCTTCTAGGCCGTCTTCGAGAATGAAAGAACCGACGCCTCGACCTGCGTTGTGCGCGGCTGCGATGGCGTCGGTCAGGTAGACCTCTCCCTGGGCATTATCGGTGCCAAGGGTGTCGAGAATCTCACGGAGGAAAGCGATGTCAAAGATGTAGGTGGACGTGCCGACTTCGTGGATGCCGCGCTGGTTATCAGAAGCATCGGAATGTTCGACGATGCCGATCACAGAGCCGGTGGCACCCTGATTGCCGGCAACCTCACCCGGGCCGGCGGCCTCGCGCATGATGCGGCCGTAGCCCGTAGGATCTTCGAGAATGGTGGACAGGACGGTCACCGCGTTATCGCCGGACTCGTGGGCCTCGGCGAGCTTGGTCAGGGACGCGGCGGAGAACATTGGCAAATCACCGGCAATGACGAGCACGGAGCCTTCAAGATCCGCCGGGAGCGCCTGCAGGCCACACCACGCAGCCCGGCCGGTTCCCTTAATGTCGTCCTGGTCGGCAATCAGCGCGTCGGGATTGATCTGTTCGATGTGGGCTGCAACCCTGTCGCGTTCATGGCGAACAACGAACACCGTGTGCGTGGAACCCGCTCCAACCACGGCGTCGTTGACATGCCCAACGAGGGAACGTCCACACATGCGCAGAAGCACCTTGGGGATTTCAGATTTAATTCGGGTGCCTTTACCCGCCGCAAGAATAATTGCGGCCGTCAACTCTGCCACGGTGCCTCCTGAGCTCGAGCGCTCCGCCACTAGGATTCGAACCTAGACTAGGGGTTCCAAAGACCCGTGTGCTGCCTTTACACCATGGCGGAATTCCACACCATTGTGTCAGGACAGGGTGCCTAATTTCCAATCGACGCGTAAAGTTGCGGTCTTTGCAATAATGGACACATGAAAAATCCCCCTTCCGCAGATGAAGCCCCCCGTCCAAAACGTACGCGCATGACGCGCATCGAACGTCGCGATCAACTGATCGGCATCGGCCGGAAGTTGTTTGCCTCCCACGGTTTCAATGCGGTGTCAGTCGAAGAGATCGCCACGGCGGCCGAGGTCTCCAAACCGGTGATTTACGAACACTTTGGGGGCAAAGAGGGCCTGTACCAGGTGATCGTGGACCGCGAGACCACCATGCTCAACGCGATCCTCGTGGAACAGATCCGGCCCGATCTTCACCCTCGTCAGGCGCTCGAAGGCACCATTGTTGGCCTGCTCGACTACATCGAAGTGAACCCGGATGGCTTCGGCCTGATGGTCCACCAATCGCCAGATGTGCTGACAGGCTCACAGTTCTCCACAATTCTGTCAGACATGGGTGAGCACCTGACGCGGTTGTTGGGCGCCTACTTCGAGCAACTTGGCTTTGACGTTGAATCCGCCCCGCTGTATGGGCAAATGCTCGCGGGCATGGTGGGCACGATGGGCCAGTCATGGTCCACGGAGAAGGAGCCAACCAAGGAAGTTTTGGCAGCGCACCTCGTTAATCTGATGTGGAACGGGCTACGCGGGCTCGAGCACAATCCGACGCTCGATTACGCGTAGCCGGAGCGGGCACTCACGTTTACTTGCATTCGGGGAAAGTAATCCCGTATACTTTCCTCAAGTGCAAGTAATCGACCGAACGGGAGACCCGCGATGACCACCGAGCATGGCGCAGCAGAACGGCGCGCCGAGATGCGCGCCATCGAACGCGCCGAGGCCCTGCCCTACACCACGATCCCTCCGAGCCGACCCTGGGAGCCCTTCCTCTTCGCCGGGTGCGTCACGCTAGTTTTTCTCGGCGTCGATGAGCAGGGCCTCATCTGGACCCTCCTCATCGACGCCGTCGCCATCATCGGGCTGATCGTCTACCTGCGCTACCGCATTCGCCTGAACAAGAGCATGCCGAACGCGGCGGCCGCGCCGCCCGAGATCAAGCGCGCTTACAACAAGTTCGGCCTGTGGCTCATCGTCATCCTGCTCGCCGGCATCGTCGGACTTCCGTTTGCGCCGCTGCCGTGGCCGTGGTTCGGCCTCATGCTCGTGTTTCTCGCCGTCCTTTCCCTGTACCGGGTCTATGACAAGCGCTGGTATGCCGACGCCGTTCGCGACCTCGAAGCGAGACTCGCATGAGCGCTGAAAGCCATACCAAACGGCCCGACCAGCCCGAGCAGCACGGGATACCCGACCTCGATCCGGTCCTCCACTTCGCCAAGCGCACCGTCATCATGGGCGTGCTCTCCTCGGCCACTACCGTCGAATTCGCCTATCTCAAGGAGCACCTCGACCTCGCCGATTCGGACCTGTCCAAGCAAATGCGTACCCTCGCTGACGCCGGCTACGTGAAAATCCACAAGACCGGCCACGGCCGCTCCGGCAACACCGAATACTCGGCCACGCGCGCCGGCCTGAAAGCGTACAAGAACTACAAGCGGCAACTAGCGCAGATGCTCGGTCTCAGTCCCGAGTCCTAGAGCGCCGTGTTGCTCAACAACCTTTCCGTGAGCAACACTAGAACCATCT
>JAAYGH010000250.1 GCA_012727825.1 Trueperella sp. | reverse complement strand
GGTTGTTGACGATGATGTGTACGGTTCCGCCGGTGCGATAGGCGGGCAACTGGCTGAGGTTGATTGTTTCGGTCACCACGCCCTGGCCCGAAAACGCCGCGTCACCGTGAATGAGCAGTGGCACCACAGACGCGCCGTCGTCGTCGAGATCCAATTGATCTTGCATGCCGCGTACAACACCTTCGAGCACGCCGTTGGCAGCCTCAAGGTGCGAAGGGTTCGCTGCCAAGTAGACCTCAACGGCTTCGCCCTTGTCAGACACGTATGTGCCCTCGGTGCCAAGGTGGTACTTGACGTCGCCCGAGCCCGGTTTCTTTGGATCGACCACGCCGTCGAACTCAGAAAATACCTGAGTGTAGGACTTGCCTGCGATGTTCGTCAGCACGTTGAGGCGACCGCGGTGGGCCATAGCAATGGCGACCTCGTGCAAGCCGTCGTCGGCAGCGCCGTCCAAGATCGCATCAAGCGCCGGAATGAGCGACTCGCCGCCCTCGAGGGAGAATCGCTTCTGGCCCACATACTTCGTCTGAAGGAAGGTCTCAAAGGCTTCGGCCTCGTTGAGCTTCTTGAGGATTTTTAGGCGCTGCTCGGTCGTGACCGGGGTAGCTCGACGTTCGAGGCGCTCCTGGAACCATCTGCGCTGGGCCGGATCCTGAATGTGCATGTACTCGATACCAACCGTGCGGCAGTAGGCATCTTGGAGTTGCCCAAGAATTTCACGCAACGTGAGGTGGCTTGTGTCCGCGAATCGGCCGGTGGGGAAGGAGCGATCCAGATCCCACAGCGTGAGACCGTAGGAAGCGATCTCTAGATCCGGATGGCGGCGCAGGTGGAACGACAGCGGATCGGTGTCCGCAATAAGGTGGCCGCGCGAGCGGTAGGCGTGGATGAGTTCCGCGATACGTGCGGGTTTGCCCAGCTCCCGTTCGGCGTCGTACTCCACGTCCTTTTCCCATACGATCGGCGAGTAGGGCACGCGGAGCGAGACGTAGACGCGCTCGTAGAATCCGTCGAGTCCAAGCAGTTTGTTTTCCATGTGGCGCAAAAATCGGCCCGAGGTGGCACCTTGGATGACGCGATGGTCATAGGTGGATCCAATGTGGACGATCTTGGACACTCCGAGGCGAGCGAGCTGCTCATCGGCCGTTCCTTGGAAAGCTGGTGGGTACGTCATCGAACCTACGCCAACGATGAGGCCCTGACCGTTCATGAGGCGGGGGATCGAGTGGGTGGTCCCAAGACCTCCCGGGTTTGTCAGGGTGGCGGTTGTGCCTTGGTAGTCGTCCATCGTGAGCTTGTTATTACGCGCGCGCACCACTACCTCTTCATAGGCAGAGACGAACTCCGAGAAGGTCTTCGTTTCGGAGGCCTTGATTGAGGGCACGACGAGGGTGCGGGATCCGTCGGGCTTCACGACGTCGATTGCGAGGCCAAGGTTGACATGCTTCGGCGTTACGAGGGCCGGCTTGCCATCTTCGAGTGTGAAGGAGACGTTCATCTCAGGCATTTCAGCCAACGATTCAACCATCGCATACGCGATCAGGTGGGTGAAGGAGACCTTTCCGCCACGTGTAGATGCGAGATATTTGTTGATGACGATGCGATTGTCGAACATGACACGAGCCGGCATTGCACGGATCGATGTGGCCGTGGGAATCGTCAGCGAGCTGTCCATGTTCTTGGCCAAGCCGCGGTCGCCGCCCTTGAGCACCGAGATGTCCTTATCGGACGGATTCATATCCTGTGTCGCTTCGGATGGGGCAAGGTTGTAAGTCTTGACGTAGGGGGTCAGCGCAGGTTCGGCACCAGCCCGTGGTTGCGGGGGCAGGTCCGAACGAGTCACGTTCGTTGACGGAGTCGCCGCCCTGTCTGAGCTGGAATGTACCGCGCGTTGAGCAGCGCTCGCACCCTTGGAAGCGTCGGCATCCCTGTAACCTTCTACCTGTGGTTTCCGGCCATCGGCCTGCCACAGTTTAAACATTTCCGACCACTGCGGCCCGACGCCCTCTTGATTATCGAGATACGCAGCATAGAGATCTTCTACAAACCCTTGGTTCGGCCCAAAATCATCGGAATTTGTTGACGACACTATCTTTGCCTCACTTTTCACGAATTAAACCTTCCCTACAAGTCTAGTGACCTTCGCCTCGATAGGCGCATTTTGGGTGGGACTGGGGGTCAATATTGGGTTAATCGCCCGAACGAAATGTCTTATCGTCAAGAGAATTTCACCGATGTGTCAAGACTTCCCCTTGAGGTAGCACACACTATTGAGTTGTCTTGCCGTTAGGTTACGATGATTGCATGCAAGGACGACAACGTAGGGGATGGCTTGGGCACTGAATTTATACTGCTAGGCATCGGCCTCATTCTCATTGTAGGAAATGCACTATTCGTCGCCGCTGAGTTTTCGCTCGTCGCTCTCGATCCAGCAACGATCGATGACCGTGCCCGTGCAGGTGACACCAAGGCTCAGTCCGTCAACAAGGCATTACATAATCTTTCTCTCCAGCTTTCGTCGTGTCAGGTTGGTATTACCCTGACCACCATCCTGTTGGGTTATGTTGCGCAAGCCCCCTTGCAAAACATGTTCGAGGGAGTGTTCTCAAATCAGGGCATTGCGACGGCGGCGTCCGTCGGTGCCGCAGCAACACTCGCTTTTATCGTCACGAACCTCTCGTCAATGCTCTTTGGCGAACTCATCCCGAAGAATATGGCACTAGCGGAGCCACTCAATACGGCTGCGCTCGTCTC
>JAAYGH010000024.1 GCA_012727825.1 Trueperella sp. | reverse complement strand
GTCGTCGCTGCGGTGGCTTGATGCACGCGTGCGCGAGTTGGTGCGCACCTCCCGCGTTGATCCGCAGCTTGATCCCTCTGGACTCGACGAGCTCATCGACATCGCATTCAGAGAGTATGAGGACCTCACAATCGCCGGGGTTGTGGACGATGTGACGGACGTGGTGGCAACCCGACGCCGACTTCGTGACGACGTCGGTGGCTTCGGCCCACTACAGCCCTTGATCGACGACCCCGAGATAGAAGAGATCTGGGTTAACGAGCCAGGCCGAATTTTCTACGCCAAGGACGGGCTCTCGCAGCTGTCGAACATCGTGCTGGAATCCGGCCAGATCAAAGATCTCGTGGAGCGTATGCTTCGAGCGTCCGGGCGCAGACTCGATCTGTCGCAGCCCTTCGTCGACGCCGCGCTCCACACGGGCGAACGCCTCCACGTGGCGATCCCCGATATCACTCGCAAACACTGGGCCGTCAACATCCGCAAGTACATCGTGCGCCCGCGCAGGCTTTCTAACCTTGCTGAACGTGGCCTGCTGTCCGATGCGGCAACCCGGTTCCTCGACGCCGCCATCGACTGCGGATTAAATGTCATCGTCTCGGGCGCCACTCAAGCCGGAAAGACGACCTTGCTCCGCGCACTACTCGGTGCCGTCCCCGCCGGGGAGCGCATCATCACCGCAGAGGAAGTCTTCGAGCTCAACCTGTCGCACCGTGATGTGGTTGCGCTACAAACCAGACCAGCCAACATCGAAGACCGCGGCGAGATCAGCCTGCGTCGGCTGGTGCGTGAGTCACTACGAATGCGTCCCGATCGGATCGTCATCGGAGAGGTCCGCCAGGCCGAAGCCTTCGACATGCTCATTGCACTGAATTCAGGCATCCCCGGCGCCTGTACCATCCACGCGAATTCAGCCCGCGATGCCGTCAACAAGCTGTGTGTCCTACCGCTACTTGCAGGTGAGAACGTCACCTCCGACTTCGTCGTCCCCACAGTTGCACACACGATCGACCTCGTCGTCCACGTCCATCGAGACCGCAACGGCACGCGAACAGTACGGGAGATCGTCGGGCTCACAGGGCGAACTGAGGCGGACATCGTCGAAACCACGGACATCTTCGTGGATCGGGGAGCGGGCCTCGAACGCGGTCCGGGCTACGTCCCACATCCCGAACTCTTCGAGGAGCGTGGCTACGATCTCCGTGAGCTTCTTGGCGGTGGCTCATGGCTTTCGTGATCGGAGTGCTCGTCGGTCTCGGCGCCTTCTTTGTATTCCTCGCATATCGCGCACCTCGAGAAATCACACTTCCCGCGCGCCTCCCGCAAAAGATCGCGCCCACTGTCGCCGCAGGCGCAGGCGGATTTATCCTAGCCGGCATGATCTCGGGATCGGGACCCATCGCCGCCTCGATTGGTGTGCTCAGCGCGGCGATCCCCGGCCTCTGGCGATCGGCACGGGCCCGGCGCCGGCGGGAAGAACTGCGCGACGTGTGGCCGGAGGTCATCGACGACATCGTGGCCAACGTTCGCGTCGGCCTACCAATTGGCGAATCACTCGCCTTGCTGTCGGTTCGCGGCCCCGAGGTTATGCGCCCCGCGTTCACTCAATTCGCCCAACACCTGCGCGCAGATGGTCGGCTCGATCCAGCCCTCGATGAACTTAAGGCAACCCTCGCAGACCCGATGACGGATCGGATCCTCGAAGCCCTCCGCCTGGCACACAACCTTGGCGGGCGCGACCTTGCCACCACACTGGCAAGCCTCGCCAGCCTCGTGCGTGAAGACAACCGTGCCCGGGGCGAACTCCTTGCCCGGCAATCATGGACGGTGAACGGTGCACGCCTCGCAGCCGTTGCCCCGTGGATCATGCTCCTACTCTTTTCCACCCGCCCCGGCGCGATTGGCGCGTTCACCTCCCCGACCGGCGTGGCTATTCTCGTTATCGGATTCGTCCTCACACTTGTTGCCTACTGGCTGATGCTTCGACTCGGGCGGCTACCCGAAGAGCAACGGATCTTTGCAGGTGGCGCTCATGGCTAGTGGAATGTTCGCCGGAGCTGCTCTGGCTGCCGGGCTACTTCTCACCTTCGTCGCAGCCGTTTACCGACCCAGCCAAGTCAGTGCGCGAGTCTTACCGTACGTCGCCACACGCCCCAAAAAATCCACGTCCAAAAACCCGGTATCTGTTGTCTTCGCCAACATTCTCGAGGCAGTGGGATCAACGACGACGTCGGTCGAGCGGCGAACTAACATGCTCGGCGACCTGACGGTGAGCGATTTTCGGATTCGCCAACTGCAATGGGGAGCTATCGGCCTGGTGGTTGGTACCCTCCTCGCGTTCGCGTTAACTGTGCGAGGTGTCCCGCTCGTTGCCGCGATCGCAGCCATCGTCGTCGCCGTCCTAGCAGGTGTTCTTGGTGCGGATTGGGACCTGACGAATCGCTGCGACAAACGTAAAAGGTCTTACACCGCTCAATTGCCCGATGTCGTTGAAGTGTTGGCGCTCGCGGTCGCCTCCGGCGAATCGATTCGTGTTGCCATTGATCGGGTCACGCACATCGGTGAAGGGGAGATGATCACCGAACTGCGCCGCACACTGGCCGAGGTTCACGCGGGCACACCGCTCACTGACGCGCTTGATGAGATGGGTAACCGATCTGGAAACCGCAATGTCGCACGTTTTTCCGAAGCTGTTGTGACCGCTCTCGAGCAGGGGAGCGGCCTTGCCACCTCCCTTCATTCACAAGCACGCGATGCGCGAGATGCGTCCCGGCGCGACCTCCTCGAAGCCGGCGGGAAGGCCGAGATTGCCATGATGCTGCCGGTCGTCTTCATCATCATGCCCCTTACGGTCGTCTTCACGATATATCCAGCCCTGCAGGCCCTGACACTGGTCTGATCCGAAACGCGCCACCCAACCCCACAGAAAGAGACCACCATGAAAATCAGGAAATTTCGCGGAGTTCACACTCTCCTCTGGCCTGACGTCGACCGCGACGAACAGGGCGACGTCCCAGGCTGGGTGATGATCACCCTCATGACGGCCGCGCTCGTCGTACTCATTTGGGCCGTCGCTGGCCCAGCGCTCACGGACCTGTTTAATAATGCGATCAACCGAATCCTCAGCATCTAAAACTGCAACTCGGATTCGCAGAGCCGAAGACGGCAATGCCACGGTCGGTTTCGTTGCGAGCGTTGGCTTGCTACTCATGGTCGTC
>JAAYGH010000249.1 GCA_012727825.1 Trueperella sp. | reverse complement strand
CTCGGCTACCAATCCGAGGCTGCTTTCAACCGCGCCTTCACCCGCATTATCGGGCGTACCCCGGGCTCAGTCCGCAGGCAACGCAGATAGCAGCATCCAGCAAGAATGCCCGCAAGCGGGACCTTTACCGGGCTTCCTACTTGCGGGTCATCCGTGCGGAGAACGGTGCCCGAAGGATCTTCGTCCACAGTGACCGACGGTGTGCAGCACCTGGAGAAGAGCCGAATTCGTTTTCTGCGCGATCCAGGCTTTCTTCGATAAGCGCGTCATGCATGGGCCGGAAGAATAGTGGCCAGGTAAGTTTTGCCGTTCCACTTGGCGACATGGAAAGCTCGTGCCGGAGCAGCGTTAATGTGTCTGTAAGGCTGGTGGCAGTGAAAGAGTGGTGCCCGTTAAAGCCCGATGGACTAGTGAACTGAAATTCGATCCGTCTGCCGGGCTCGTATGCAGTCACGAAATAGCGCACTGGCCCATGTCCTCCCGCTGCGCCCACACCAAGCGGTCCGTTCAGGCGCATTGCTGGCCACTCGCTTCGGGGCCATAGTCGATCGTTCTTACCCGCAAGCGAGTCGATGAGCGGCCCTACTTCGCTAGCGGGGGCTGCAATTTCGCGCTGATGAGTGTTGTAGACCATGTGGCAAGCGTATCTTTGATACGTCACCCAGGCAGGCTCAATTCAACCTCGGTGATTGGTGTCCCGCAAGCCGGTCCTCCACCGGACACGCCAACCGCTGACCTGCTGCTTTGCTAATGGTGACCTATGAAGTGTCCGTATAGGGTGTACGGTGAACTGTCCGGTGAAGGATCCCTATGTGACACACTGATCTACATGTCTAAGATCATGGTCGGTTACGCACGCGTGTCCACGGAGGAGCAAGACCTCACCGCCCAGCGTGATGCCCTGGCATCCCTCGGCGTTGAACCCGAACGCGTCTATGTTGATCATGGCTTTACCGGCAGGAACAAGAATCGCGCAGGACTTCACGAAGCCCTCGCCGCCTGCCGGGCCGGAGATACCTTCGTCGTTACCAAACTCGACCGCCTGGCCCGGTCCGTCCGAGACGCCCACGAGATAGCCGACGACCTCGCCAGACGCGAAATCAGACTCAGCATCGGTGGTTCCGTCCACGACCCCACCGACCCAATGGGCAAACTGCTGTTCAACGTCCTGGCGATGATCGCTGAGTTCGAAGCCGACCTCATCAGCATGCGCACCCGCGAAGGAATGAAGGTTGCCAAGGCCAACGGCCGACTCCGGGGAAAACAGCCAAAACTCACCGTGAAACAAGAAACACACCTCCTCGAACTGCACGATGCCGGCAAACACACCATGACCGAAATGGCAGAACTATTCTCCATCAGCCGATCCACCATCTACCGGGCCGTTGAACGCGACCAACGCAAGAAAACCGGCACAATCACTCCGTGACCTCTTCCTGCCACCACCGAAAGATGACGTGCGGCTCTCATCCGTTGCCCCACACTGCGAAAGCTTTGCGTCGGGCATTTCGCTTTTTCGCGAGCCCTATCCACGCCAGGATCGACACCGGGATGTCGTTAGCGTGAATTTCCGTACCGATCTTCCTCAGACCCCTGATCGCTTGCGGAACCAATTCGTGTCCTCCGAGCAACGACTCGCTCCGTCCAAAAATAGAGAATCGGCATTTTGGCCTGACCGAATTAGTGAGTCTGGGCGATGCCATCCTTTTGTCCCCTTGTTT
>JAAYGH010000248.1 GCA_012727825.1 Trueperella sp. | reverse complement strand
CATTTGGGCTGATCGCAAGCGTGGCGGGCACCAAAACCATGACGGTATCAAGGCCAATGCGCTGGCTGCGGCGAAGAGTGCCGTTTCGTACGGCATGGGTTTTATCCGGACTCACGTGGATGTCACAGACCCGGATCTCACCGCTTTCTATGCGTTACGCGAGCTCAGGGAAGAGATTGCGGACTGGGTGGACCTGCAACTCGTTGCTTTCCCGCAGAACGGTATTTTTGCGTTCGAAGGTGGCGCGGCCCTGATGGAGCGTGCGATGGCCGAGGGCGCCGACGTCGTTGGTGGAATTCCCCATCTGGAACCGAGCTATGAGCTGGGCACCGAGTCGGTGCGATTCATTTTCGATCTGGCAGAAAAATACGATGCGCGCGTGGATGTGCATTGCGACGAAATCGACGACGCGAATTCGCGGTTCATCGACGACCTGACGAACGAAACGCGGGCACGGGGCATGCAGGGCCGAGTAACCGCTGGGCATGCGGTGGCGATGGGCTATTACCCGCCCGGATACATGGCGAGGCTGCTACCAAAACTCGTTGAGGCCGACATGGCATTCGCGATTGCACCCAATGAAAACCTGCAGTTGCAAGGCCGGGACATGGCTCCGCCCGTGCCGCGTGGCGTGGCTCCGATCAAGCAACTAGTTGACGCGGGGTTGTCGGTGGCCTTCTGTCAGGACTCGATCTCTGACCCGTGGTACCCAGTGGGAGTTGGCGATCCCGTGCGAAATCTGGATTCGGGATTACATGTGGGCCACATGCTTGGGGCGGACTACCTCGATCGTGCACTCGACTTCATCCAGGTCAATCCATCGAGGAACTTGGGCGTGAGCGAGGAGAACTCGCTCATCGAAGGCGGGCCTGCGAACCTGCTCGTACTCGATGCCCAATCCGACCGGGACGTCGTGCGCTTCCACCCCACTGTTCTTCTGTCGATCCACAATGGCAAGGAAGTGTTCCGCGCCCAACCGGCGTCGTACACCTGGTCGATCTAGCCCTTCGACACGTCCGGGAGCTTGGCACCCGCAAAAACTCCGACGATTCCCATCGCCGCGAGAAAGAGGAGCGCCCAGTTCACGTGGATCACCGCGAGCGCCGAGCTGATCGCGCCGACGATCAGAAGAATGATGCCCATCGCCGAATTCGACACGGCCACGTAGGCGGTGCGCTGGTCCCCTTCCGCCATGTCGACGACGTACGTCTTCCGGCCAACGCGAACGCCCGCGTGCAAGAACGTCAGAAGGAAGTAAGCGGCGACGAATAGTGCTGTTCCGGCCCATCCCTCGCCACTGAATACGGGCAGAAGGGTCAGAGCGACGGTCAGAGCGACGATGGCGGATGCTACGCCCGCGCCGACGCTCATCACCGTCTTACTAGACCGGTCAGCAAGGCGGCCAAATGCTTGCCCGCCCAGCATGCGCGCCACACCCGACGCGAGGATGAAACTGCCGAGGCCTGCAAGGCCGGCAGACCCGTGCTGGATCGAGAGTGTGACGATAAACGGCGGAGCGAGTGAGGAGACGAGGAGCAGGCTTCGAACACCCACAAAGTTCCGGAAGGGCGCGTCTTCCCGCAGGAGGCGGATCGAATCGCTGAACCACCCCGTGGTTTCGGGCTCGCCGGATCGATCGTCGTCGTTGGCGGAATCGCCTGTGAACGGCTCTCCCGCCGGTTCCTTGAT
>JAAYGH010000247.1 GCA_012727825.1 Trueperella sp. | reverse complement strand
GTGTGAGGTGATGGAACGCCCCGAGCGCCCGGCCGCATCCACGAACCGTTTCGGTGAGGCAACGGGAGATCGCTCCGCTGATGTGTGGGCGATGAACGACGACGGCGAGGTCCACTTCTATCGTGGAGCTCCATCCGGACTCGTTCACCGCGGCATCGTCGAGTGCGACGTGGATTGGACGTCGATAACGAAGATTACGGATATGAATGGCGACAAGCGGGCTGACCTTTTGGCCCGCGACGACGCTGGCCGCCTGTTCTTCTACTACTCGACCGGTGACGGTTTCTTGGAGAAGGGCCCGCAAGTTGGGCATGGCTGGTCGAACTTCGATGAGATTACCTACGCGGGAACGCTTGGTAACTCGTCAACGGAGTATGTGATCGCGCGTCAGGTCTCTACTGGAGATCTGTACCGCTATACGCTCGCCCCCTCGGGCCTGCATTCAGGTACGAAGATCGGTCACGGTTGGGGCGGCATGAAGGCCATCCTGTCGGTCGGCAATATTGTCGGCGATGGCAATTCTGATCTGATCGGCATTACGTCCGATGGCAAGATGATTGCCTACAAGGGCCGGGCTGATGGCACTGTCTCCACCCACGGCCAGATTGGTCACGGATGGTCGAACTTCGGCCACGTCTTTATTCCGGGCGATCTTGATGGCGATGGAACCTTCGACATGCTCGGCATTCGAAACGATGGACGGATGTTCTTCTACGCTAATCCGGCTAACGGCTGGTTTGCACCTGCCGTCCAGGTTGGCCACGGTTGGACATCGATGGAGCTGATGAACTAACTCCCCTAAAACGCATGTGCCCCGGAGGGCCGACCTTTATGGTCAACCTTCCGGGGCACACGTGTGCTCGGCGCCCGCCACTAAGCTGGCAGACCAACAACTGGGGTGGCGGGCCGGCAGTGTATTACTGAGTATTGACGATGAAGCCAATGTGGGAGTAGAAGTTCAAGACGCCGAAGAGTCCGAAAATAACACCGCCCACGATCCAGAGCCAGATGATCGCAGTCCACAGACCGCCTCCCTGTGCCTCTGCCTTGCCACCACTGGTGCGGTAGACGGCGATTGGGAAGAGGAAGGCGCCGAGGCCGACGATGAAGAAAAGAGCCGAAAGGAATATTGCCTCAAACATGGGCCACGGTGCGAAGAATCCGGAGATGGGCTCCTGCGGGGGCGCCGTGTAGAGCTGGTAGACGAGGCCTGCGAGCGTAATTGCAAATAGTGCAAGACCGAGTCCGCCCACGAAGATTGAAATCGGCTTCGTGGTGTGCGCCGCGGCGACGAGCGGCGACGGGGCACCTGCAAGTTCATCGCCCTTCTTCCACATAAAGAACGCCGCAATGAGGAGAAGCGTTCCGAATGCGAGGGTGGTTTCTCCAAAAATAATATTGTCGAAAGCAAAGCCGCCGGCAGCCAGTGGCCACGTGAGGGTCATATGTAGCCCTGTGACGAACTGGATGATGCCGGTCACTGCGAATCCCGCAGCGTATCCGTTTGTGTTGATCACGACCTCGTGGCCGGCTGCGCGTTGCACGAATTCCCGGATGGCCAGCGCAACCAGGATAAGGCCAACGCCAGCCGCCAATGCCATCACGGTGTTATACGTTGGCATGTCTGCCCAGTTAACGAGACCTGGTTCTTCTAAACCTTTAATAAAGTCTTCGAATGAATCTTGCCGATCCACGGCAACCTCCTATAGTAAAGTTTTTAACTACATGAGGTTAGCAGTAGAATGGAGCAGTTCCAAAAACGAGGGTTGTCGTACTTGGCAGACGAAGGCGCAGGTCGGGGCGTATTTAGGTCCCCTTGACGTTAACGATCTGCCGGAGTTTGTGGAGGATCCGCACCAGCGGTGCAGCATCATCCATGACCTCGTCGATGTCCTTGTAGGCATCCGGAATCTCATCCACCCAGGCTTTTCCAGGACGATAAACGATGCCCTTCATCCGCTTGTCAAGATCGCGCTCGGTGAACCGGCGCTTAGCTTCATTGCGTGAGTACCGCCTGCCAGCGCCATGGGGTGCCGAACGCAGACCGTCGTCGTTCCCGAGACCCTCGACGACGTAGGATGCCGTCCCCATCGAACCGGGGATCAAACCATTGACCCCTTCGTCTGCGCGGATGGCTCCCTTGCGAGTAAGCCACACATTCTTGCCGCCGTGGTATTCAGGCACGGTGTAGTTATGGTGGCAATTAATACGCTCGACTTCTTCAACCGGGCGGCCAACGAACTCGCCGAGCCGCGCCGCAAAGCGATCCATCATTTCTTCACGATTGAGCCACGCGAAGCGTTGCGCCCATTCAAGATCGCGCAGATAGGCGTCGAAGGCCTCGGTGCCTTCTTCTAGATAGGCAAGGTCGCGGTGCTCCAGCTCAATGCTGTTCTTGCCGCAGTAATTTTGAGCTTCCCAGATGTACTTCTTGGCAATCTTGTTACCTACGCCGCGCGAGCCGGAGTGGAGGAACATCCATACGTCGTCGTTCTCATCGAGGCAGAGTTCGATGAAGTGGTTTCCACCACCGAGCGAGCCCAGCTGGACCCGCCACTTTGGGGAATGCGTGAGGTCGACGGCGTTCTTCCTGGCGAGCGCCTCAAGTTCAGCAACGCGCTTCTTCGCAGAACCGCCGCCAACCCTCGTGTTGTAATTGCCGGGTGAAAGTGGGATCGAATCGATGAGCGCGTCGCGGAGGCGGCGCAGGTCTTTACCCTCAAGGTCGCTCGCATTGAACTGGGTACGCACGCCGATCATGCCGCAGCCGATATCAACGCCGACCGCGGCGGGCAGGATCGCACCAATCGTGCCAAAGACCGTGCCGACCGAGGAGCCGAGGCCAAAGTGGGCGTCAGGCATGAGTGCGACGTGCGGGTAGACGAACGGCAGGCGCGTAATCATACGTGCCTGATTCAATGCCTGCTCATCGACCTCGGATGCAAAGTTCTTCAATTCAACGGCCAGAGAAAATCACCCTTCTACGGATTGTGGTTCACACTGACACCTATTCTACCGAGTCCCAAAAATGGCGAGGAGGAGAGCATGCGAGGCGTTGCCGTTTCGGTGTTCACGTCCCCCAAGGATCGAGCAAAGAGACTCCCCTACACGCCGAGGAAATCGCGCAGCTGCGGCAGTTCGGCCAGCATCTGGAGCCTGCCACGGTTGAAGTTTCTTTCTAACCTCGCCACATTGCGTTCTTGGTTCGTCACCATCATGTGCTCGGGCCAGAACACCCACGCCTTGCCGGCGGCTTCGAGTTCGCGCACGCGCTGCCGCGTGGCGTTGTACTTGTGCCAACGTTCATTCGTGGCCGTTGCAACGAGTGGGAGGTCTGCGAGAATCCGTTCAAGGGCACCCGGATTACGTGGCCGGGACTTCACGTAGTCGCGAGGCTGGGTCAACACGATCACGAAACGTTCAAAACCCGCCTCTTCGGCCGCGTCGAGGGGAATGCCTCCCGATTCACCGATCGCACCGTCCACGTGCAATTCACCGCGGATCTCAGTGGGCGGCATGATGACGGGCATCGTCGACGACGCTCGCACGGCCCGCATGAGTTTGGCCGGCTCGTCGAGGTCGGCTTTCGTCCAGTACCGAGTCTCGCCGGTCACGGAGTTGAAGGAGCCGATCCGCACGTCGGCCGGGTTGGCGAGGT
>JAAYGH010000246.1 GCA_012727825.1 Trueperella sp. | reverse complement strand
TCGAGGACATCATTTTTCAGCCGAATATTTGCCCAGCACATCAATAACCAGTGCGACATCCGTATCACCCTGGGCTTGGCCCGCGGGTACCGCAAGGACGAGGCGGGATCCGATCCGGGTATCGATGAGTGCGGTGTTCAAACCTTGGAAAACGTCGTCGACACTGAGGATCGTTGGCTGGGGGCTATTCCATGTATTTTCGACGACGGTGCCGTCTGGTGCGATGAGTAGGTAGTTAATAATCGGTTGGTCGCCTGATCGTATCTGTTCGCCGGTGCCAGTAATGATGTCTGCCTGCACGAAAGCGTTGACGTCCCCACCACCACTAACGACGGTTGGGATGCCATCGTCGCCGATCGCAATACTGGGTAAGGCGCCGCTCGCCTCCGTCGCGTCATGCGCGCCGGGAAGGACCGTGGGCATGATATCGATGACGCGAATTGTTGCCGCGCGTTCTGACTCGGGTTCGATAGCAACAATTCGGCTGCCCTCCGCTTCGCCAAGAACATATCCAACGTCGTCGCCAAGCGTATCCTTCGTTGCCGACCCGACGATCTGGTACTCGCCCGTCAAGTTCGCGCGACCTGTGACGTCGAGGTGAAAGGTGCTGACCTGCGCAAAGACTTGCGCATCTTCCTCAACCGTGCGGCCGCTACCGGCGTTGTCACGGGTCACGACAGGTTCAACGAGCTCGTCTCCGTCAAGAAAATTGGCGTGCCCGCTAACGCTTGCGACGACGGTTGCACCAAACTCACCCTCAATATCGACGGCCAATGGCGCGTCGATCACGCTCAGACGGTATTCGACAGTGGATGCGGCAAAGCCCATCACCAGCCCGAGAATCAGGGCGGCGACTGACAGCAGGGCAAGTTTCGCCTTACTCACTGTCCATAAGCTCCATCAGGGCATCGACATGTGCGTCTACGGGTGAGAACGGATCTTTGAGAAGGACCTGGTGGGCTCCGTCGTCTTCAATCAAGCGGATATTCATCCAATCAACCATATAATCGCGGCGGTTTTCCATTGCCAACGCCACGAAATCTCCGCGCAGTTTGGCGCGGGTGGTCTGCGGCGGTATCGCCTTGGCAACCTCGATGCGTTCTTCGTTCACGAGCTTGACCAGGCCACCGCTCTTTTCGAGCGACGTTCGAAGGCCTGCGTTGGTGATGTCGTGCCACGCGAGATCCAGGCGCTGCATACGCGAGTCCTCAAGCCCAACTCCTAGGCGATCCGAATAGCGGCGCAGAAGGGAGCGCTTGGCGATCCAGTCGATTTCGGTGGATAGTTTCTCTTGTTCGTCACTCGCGAGTGCATCGAGAGTGCGACTCCACAGGTCGAAGACGTAGGCGCGGACAGGGTCAAGCTCATCGAGCCAGCCGTTCGCAGCGAAATGTTGATACACGTGTTCGTAGATCTCTTGCTGAAGTTCAAGCGCGGTCATGGTTGACCCGTCCTTGAAGGACAGCAGTGCACGCCCCGTAGTATCCGCCGAGACCTGCCGAATAGCTTTCACGGGATCTTCCAGCTCGCGGCGAGGAAGCCGCTTGCCATCTTCAAGGACATGCAGCAGAGCCTCGGTCACACCGAGCTTCAGCGCGGACGTGGAGTCCGACATCGTCGAATCGCCCACAATCACGTGGAGTCGGCGGTACAGCTCGGCGTCGCCATGTGGTTCGTCCCTCGTGTTAATCATGGGCCGAGACCGTGTGGTGGCCGCGGAGACGGCGTCGTTCATGATGTCAGCACGTTGAGAAATTTTATACTGCGCCCCGCGGTCCGTCACCTGCAGGTAGCCGGCGCCCACCATAATCTGGCGGGTGACGAAAAATGGAATGAGGGAGTCAATTCTGGCGCGGAAATCCCGGCGCCGCCGCACGAGGTAATTTTCGTGGCACCCATAGGAATTGCCGTACGAGTCAAGGTTGTTTTTGAACAGGTGCAACTGACCGTTGATTCCGGTGAGATCCTCGTTCGTCTGGTTTGCCATGTCGACGTAGATCGCATCCCCAGCGCGATCGTTGGCGATAAGGTCACCGAGGTCGTCGCACTCGGCCGTGGCGTACTCGGGATGTGCGCCCACGTCGAGATACAGACGCGCGCCATTTGGCAAAAACACGTTCGTGGACCGAGTCTTTTTCAGGAGGGGGTCAAACAGCCTGTGTGCTGACTCTTCTGCATCAATAGGTGGGTTCCCACCCGTTGTGGATGCACATAGGAGTCCGTATTCGGTCTCAACGCCCATGATGCGGCGTGGAATCACTGGCCACCCTTTTGCACGAAGCCCTGCACGAAGGACGACGCATTTTCCTCGAGGATCGAATCGATATCATCGAGAAGATCATCGACATTGAAATCCTGGGTGGTGGCAGCCGCCTGTGGTAGCTCTTGACTCTGCTCTTCAGTGCGCCTGCGAGGCTGAAGAAATTCCTGTTCAGACATGGGTTCCTTTCGTCCGTCGTTATGGTAGTCGCGTGTGCGAACTCGCGATATTAGCCACGGCACGTTCGGCCGTGACGTACGTCAAATAGCCCTTAAGCGCTGGTAAGGCGAACGAGGAAATCCTCGACCGACTCGGCCTGCTCAAGCATGTCTCCCACGAGTTTGCGGGTGGCCCGCTCGGGGTGCATGAGCGGGATGCGGACGAGGCTGTCATATCCCGGCACGTCGAGGGTAATACCATCCCAGCCTGCAGCCATGACGTTCTCGGCAAACCTGCGGATCAGGCCCCCTCGCAAATAGGCGCGGGTGGACTCGGGCGCGTTGCGCGTGGCCCACATGACCTGCTCGGGATGGAACACACGCTCCACCCGGCCTGCCTGATCAAGCCGATTGACGATCGAACGCTCTGGGCGCAGATCGTGCCACTGGAGATCGAACGCGCGGAGCTTATCGTTGTCCCACGATCCACCCGTGCGCTGACGGAGCGAATCAAGCATCTGATACTTGGCAATCCACTCAACCCTGCCTGAGGCTGCGAACAGATCGGTGCTCAACATATCCAGCGTCTCCTGCCAGATATCCAGAATCTCACGGGTGTCGAAGTCCACGTCGTCGTCGCCGAGGGCCTCAAGGATGGAATCCAGGTAAATCTGCTGGATCTCGATCGCCGTGCGCTGCGAACCGTCCTGCATATCGACCTTGCGCGTCAGGGTCGGATCGTGCGAGACCTCCCACGAGGCGCGAACAGGCTCGAACATCATGGCGGAATCGAGACTCAACGGAAGTCGGCCAGATTCAAGGAGCCACAAGACGAGCGAGGTGGTACCGACCTTGAGCAGGTTCGACACATCGAACTGGTTTGCATCGCCATTGATCACATGGAGGCGACGGTAGAGATCGGCTTCGGAATGCGGCTCGTCGCGCGTATTGATGATCGGGCGATTAAATGTGGTTTCGAGGCCGACATCGTTTTCCACGTAATCCGCACGTTGGGAGATCTGGAAGCCTGGTTTCTGGGACTGCTGACCAAGGCCGAGCCGGCCCGTGCCACAGAGAATTGGTCGGGTGACGAAGAACGGTGTGAGGTAACGGACGATGTCAGAAAATTCGACGTCGCGATCCATGAGGTAGTTCTCGTGTGAGCCGTAGGTCGCACCCTTTCCGTCCACGTTGTTCTTATAGATAACGAGATTGCGACCCGAATCTTTGAGTAGATCCATCGCTTCGACCGCAATCATGTCACCGGCGCGGTCCCACAAGATAGCCTCGCGAGGATTCGACACCTCCGGTGAAGAGTATTCGGGGTGGGCATGGTCGACATATAACCGGGCGCCGTTCGTGAGCACCGCATTTGACGCGCGTGGAAGCGCAAGCTCCTCGTCGGATGGGCGGCGGATCGACTGAAGCTCAGTCGCATCTCCCGGAGGAGCCGGAGTATCAGGATCGTCGGTGAGCTGGGACGGGTGGGCCGACGCCCGATCGAGGCGGTATCCACGAGCGTCGTTGAGTGGATCTTCACCGTGATAATCCCAGCGAATTGCACCTGCTCCCCCCGCTGCGCTACCCCGTCCACCATACGTATCGACCACCTCGGTCGATAGTACGATCGGATTTGCCCGCGGATCATCGGCATCGATGATCCCGAACTCTGTTTCGAGTCCAATGCCTCTTCGTACGGTCATCTAGATCAGTCCTTTCCGCACGACGTCGTCCCATTCGGTCACGGATCGCTTGTCTGCACCGGGAGGTACCTCGCGTTGACCCATCTCCGCTACACCGGTGGTGTCCGTTGGTTGCAGTAGATCCGGTTCTGTCGAATACCGCACCCGTCCCGAATCCGAGCTGGCTACGCGTGCGTCGTCTTCAGCCACTTTTTGGTTGACGAGCGGTTTTACGTAGGTGACGCGTTTACCCGAGCCACGGCCGTGGACGCGCGCCCATTCATCCGGGTTCGTCATTTGCGTCAGGTCTTCATTTTCGCGCGCTTCTTCAGCAAGAGCTCCAAGGAGGTGGCGCTCGCGGATGCCGCGTTCGCCGGTTGCAAGGAGGTCCTTGATCGCCCGCTTCTTGGCACGATCAACAACTGCTGCGAGCATTGCACCCGAGACGAAGTCCGAAATATAGAGCACTTCTTTTGATCCGTCAGCGTATGTGACTTCGATGAACTCGTTAGCCTGGCTGCGGGTGAAGAGTTCCTCGACCGTCGCCTTCGCCATCGCGCCAACTGCAGCCTCGGCGCTTCCGTGCTTGGCAAGCTCGTCGGCATGAATCGGCAGGTCCGCCGTCAGGTATTTGAGCAGGATGTCTGCCGCGCCAGCGCTAGTCGGACGCTCGATTCTAATCTTGACATCGAGGCGACCAGGGCGCAGGATCGCCGGGTCGATCATGTCCTCACGGTTCGACGCGCCGATGACGATCACGTTGTCCAGTTGTTCCACGCCGTCAATTTCCGCCAGTAGCTGGGGCACAACGGTCGTCTCGACGTCCGATGAGATGCCAGAGCCGCGCGTGCGGAACAGGGCCTCCATTTCGTCGAAGAAAATGACGACTGGGATACCGGAGGCTGCTCGATCGCGTGCCCGGGAGAAGATCTCCCGAATTTGGCGCTCGGTTTCACCGACGTACTTATCGAGCAGTTGTGGGCCCTTGATATTGAGGAAGTAGGATCGCGACTTCTCGTAGCCGTCCCGCTTGGAGATTTTTTCGGCCAGTGATGTGGCAACAGCGCGCGCAATCAGAGTCTTTCCCGTTCCCGGCGGGCCATAGAGCAGGACACCCTTCGGTGGTTTCAGGCCGTGCTCTCGGTAAAGGTCAGGCTGCTCAAACGGAAGCTCGACAGTATCCTTGATCTGCTCGATTTGGCTATCAAGGCCGCCGATGTCATCGTAGGACACGTCCGGGACCTCTTCGAGAAGCAGATGCTCGACGTCGGGGCGCTCGACGTGTTCGAGAATAAATCCTGCTTTTGTGTCGGCAAGTACCGTGTCGCCCACGCGCACCTTTTGTTCCTGCAGGCGGCCAGAGATGCGCATGACCCGTTCGTCGTCTGCGTGCACCTGAACCAGCGCGCGCTCGGAATCGATGACAAGCTTAACGGTGACGATCTCGCCCGTACGCTCGTAAGATTCAACCCCGATAACAACGAGCGATTCGTTGAGCAAGAGTTCTTGGCCGGGTCGAATGTTGCCGAGCTCAATGAGCGTCGACGCCGACAGGATCATCTTGCGGCCGTTGACGAGTGCTGTGATCTCGTGACGGTTATGGTCCGCAGAAATAAAGGTGGCCGTAGAACCCGGCGGCTCGGACAGCTTTTCCACCTGCTGTGACAGATCCTGGATGCGGCGGCGAGACTTTTGCAGGGCCTCTGCTAACCGATCGTTTTTTTCTTCGAGCGAGGCAAGCGCCTCTTGCAGTCCGAAGATTTCTCCTTGCTCGTTCACAATTCTCCTTCTTGGTGCGCTGTGTCCCCGCCCTGTGCGCTTCCTCGCTCTGCGCCGTCCCCGTCAGCGCGATGCTGGTGGTAGCGCTGCTCATTGCGCAACTGCGTTTCTGCCTCCAGTATGTTGCTCATCCGTTCACTATTGTCCCCCGGAAGAGAGGTTCCCGAAAGTTCTACATCGGCGCGATGCGCCACATCCCGGCGTACCCTGCGTAATTTCTTCTCGGAGATGTCGCGTTCGGGCAAATCTTGCGCGTTCCACGTCTCCCATTCGGGTGGTTCCGAATGGGCAGCGGGTGCGGGCCGGCGTTTCGGGATGAGTGGCGTCGAATTGCGTGCGATCCTGCGAGCAATGACGAGGAAGCCGGTATGCCCCACCATCGAATGGTTCGGGCGCACCGCTAAGCCGTCAAGGTGCCAGGTCCGCATCACTGTTTCGAACGCATCGGGTTCGGTGAAAAATTCTGCGTCTCGCAACTTTTCGACGAAACGTGACAGTTGGGTCGTCGTCGTGACGTATCCAATCATCACGCCACCGGAGCGAAGGGCTCGTGCCGCGGGCAGGATCGACTCCCAGGGCGCCAGCATGTCGAGTGAGACATGATCGAGGCTCCCTTCCTCCATCTCGTCAAGTGCATCGTTTGCCTCACCGACAAAAAGATCCCAGGGCAAATCGACCGGGCCGTACCAGGACTCCACGTTGGCCTGCGCAATTTCGGCAAATTCTGAACGGCGCTCAACCGAGGTTAGATGCCCCTGCGGGCCAATAGCGGCCAGCAGCGACAGCGTCAGACCTCCGGAACCCACCCCAGCTTCAAAGACCTTTGCACCCGGAAATACATCACCCTGCTGAATAATCTGAGCGGAGTCCTTCGGATAAATCGGCGTGGCGCCGCGAGGCATCGACAGCAGGTAGTCGGCGACGAGCGGACGAAGCGCCTGGAGGAAGTGCCCAGTTTCCGTTTCGAATACGGTGCCCTCCTGTGCGCCGATGAGCACCTCATGGCGAAAGTTGCCTCGCGCCGACTGGAAGTAGCCATCTTTGGTCAGCATCGTAGTGTACTTGCGTCTTTTCGAATCGGTCAGCTGAACGCGTTCACCAGCGCGAAATGGACCTCGCCGCCGATCGGAGCCAAGAGGGTGTGGATAAGTAGTCATCAGTGCCATCTTACGGAAAATCGTCGGAGCGAGTCGGTACGGTGGATTCCATGAAACGTCACGCAGCTCTCTCGCCATCTCGCACGAACGACTTCAAGAATTGCCCGCTCAAATTTCGGTTCAGGGTGATCGATAAACTCCCCGAGCCACCCTCGGTCGAGGCGCTTCGCGGAACAATCGTGCACTCGGTGCTCGAAAATCTCTTTGATGATCCTGCAGTGGAGCGCACTCCTGAACGTGCTCAGGAACTGCTCGAGCCAGCGTGGGAAGCGCACCTCTCGAAAGCCCCAGAAGCCACGGAGCTGTTCGAATCGCAGCGCGAGATGGAGCAGTGGCTCGGATCGGCACGGCCGTTGATCGCCAATTACTTCAAGCTGGAGAACCCATCTTTCCTCGAACCCGATGCTCGTGAGAATTTTGTGAACGCCGTTCTGCCCTCCGGGCTCGCCATCCGCGGCATCATTGACCGCGTCGACCGAGCACCGAACGGTCAAATCCGGTTGGTCGACTACAAAACTGGCAAGTCGCCGTCGCCGAGATTTCAAGACGAAGCGATCTTCCAGATGCGTTTCTACGCTACTGCGCTGTACTATTCGGACGGCACGCTACCCGCTCGCACGCAACTGATCTACCTGAGGGACGGCCGCGTGCTGACCTATGATCCCCACCCACAGGACATCGATGCACTTGCCATGGAGGTCGATTCGATCTGGTCGGGCATCCGCGGGCGCATTGATGCCAAGGATTTCGAACCCAAAAAGGGCCCGCTGTGCAACTGGTGCCATTTCCAAGACATTTGCCCAGCGTTTGACAACGTTGCCCCAACGATGAGCGACGCCGGTGCGAAGCAGCTCTTGACCGCCGAGGTTGGTAGCGCGCGCTAAAGCGACATCGCGGCACGCAGGAACGCGCTGTCCACCTGCTCGAGAGAGGCGATGAGGCGCGCTCCGCGTACTCCGGTCAAATCTACGTTGAGCGGTACACCGTAGGTCGTGGCACCTGAGCCGATTGCTGAGTGAAGGCCTGGAACGGAATCTTCGAAGGCAATACACTGCGTCGGGTCTGCGCCTACACGCGCCGCCGCCAATTCGTATGACTCCGGATCGGGTTTGCCACGTACCACGTCCTCACCTGTCACCGAGTACTCGAGAGTGCCAGCGGGAGCTTGATCCAAGGTCAACTCGGCGAAGCGACGCATCGAGGCCGTCACCAGAACAGTCGGAATCTTCAGGTCGCCCAAAAGGTGCAAAAGTTCGAGCGCACCTGGGCGCCACGGCATCCCATGCAGGCGGCCTAGTTCTGCCACGCGATCAGTGAGGATACGGCCAAAGTCGGCGGGAGCAATATCAAGATCAAGCTTGTCGACAACGAGTGCGGACGAATCGTGGAGATTCATCCCAATGAGGTC
>JAAYGH010000245.1 GCA_012727825.1 Trueperella sp. | reverse complement strand
GCCCTCCCACGACCGATCCGAAATATGTCCACAGCTTGGCGTTCGCCGTCGTCGTCCACATTTGTCACTGCGCGCGCAACCCGACTCAAGAAAATATGCAGGAATTGAGTCATGGCAAGCAGGCACACAATCAAGAACATTCAACTCGAGCAACTAGACACTGGCGACACGACAGTTCGTCTCCTCACCACTGACCCGCCCACATTTTCCCCCTTAAAGTTGTCGGTCTACACGGAATCGCGGGCTTTGAAACTTCAAGAAATCCGTTCCAGAAGCGCTACACGCCGTGCGGAGGATAACGTCGTCGGTTCACGGGCTTTCTGGCAAGAGAAGCTCGACGCGGGCTACTCAAAAGTTGCGCGGGGCTACGCTGCACTCACCGACGACGACGAAGGAAAGGCACGTCAACGATGGATCAAGCGCGCGGACAAGCAGCTTCATCTCTGTGATTACATGTCGAGATTCAGTTCACATACCGCAATCGCCGATACGTCAGCAGCCATCGTTTGGGGGTTCCCCATTCTCGGATACCCTCCGGACGTGGTCGAACGAGTGTCGTTGGCTAATGCCGGTAGCCGGACGACCCGTAATCAACGAACGCGGCGGAGTTCAGTGGCTCCGGCAGTTGTGGACATCAACGGAATGACGGTGACGTCGATTGAACAAACCGTCGTCGATATAGCTTGCCTCAACGGCGGCGAGGCGGGACTGGTCGTTGCGGACTTTGCACTCCACCATGAACTCACATCGATCGAGCGAATCCACGAACTCGCGGAGCGCCAAGGGAAGCGACCAGGAATCGGGAATGTTCGGCGCATGTTGGCGGTCGCTGATGGTCGCGTCGAATCTCCTGCTGAATCGCGAATGCGATGGCGCTTCTTTGCAATCGGGTTCGACGTTCCACAACCTCAAGTCGTGATCGTTGCTCGCGGCAAAACCTATCGCGTTGACGGGTACGACGCTCAGCAGCGGGCAATCTATGAGGTTGACGGAGCATCCAAATACGCACTGCACCAGGACGGGCACGTACAAGCGTTTTTTGACGAACGCCAACGTGAGACTGAATTGAGATCCTTAGGATTCCACATTCACAGAGCGACGTTTAACGACGTCGTCAACGCAGCGAACTTTCAACACTGGCTCGCCCGGTATGCGATCACACCGACTCAGCGCAGTAAGAGTGAGCTGGAAATTAGCTAGGCGACGGACCATATGTCAGTTTGACCCCTGTATAAGGTACGTCCAGTTCAATAAGGTCCGTCCGCAAGGGGCCGCCCGGCAGGGTGTGTCGGCGAGGGTCCGGCGGCTAGGGGGCGCCGGTTAGGGGCCGCCGGCTGGGAGAACGCCGGAACAGCAGATGGGGGATGCGGCACCTGACCACATCCCCCATCTGTACTTCTACATCTGATGTTTTGCCCGAGCTGAGTATTCGCTTTAGCTAAGCGCTGCTCCCTCGTCGACCGGGCGAGCAGACTCAACGTGCTCGTCGCCGGCAGTCTTCGCTGGAAGCGTCTTGGGCTTGTAACCCGGACGGCTCTGCTCAAACTCGGTGATGGATTCCTCGTCGCGAAGGGTCAGGCCGATGTCGTCGAGGCCCTCCATGAGCATCCAGCGGGTGTAGTCATCAATCTCGAACGAACATGAGAAGCCCCCCGCAAACACCTGACGGTTCTCGAGATCCACGGTCACCTCGGTGCCCGGCTCATTCTCGAGAATCTTCCACAGCTGCTCGATGTTCTCCTGAGCAACAACGCCGGCCACGAGACCCTGCTTACCGGCATTTCCCCGGAAAATATCCGCGAAGCGCGGCGCCAGAACAGCCTTGAATCCGTAGTCATTGAGCGCCCACACCGCGTGCTCGCGCGAGGAACCGGTACCGAAATCCTGCCCTGCCACAAGCACGGACCCGCGCTGATACACCTTGTGATTCAACACGAAGTCCGGATCTTTACGCCACGCGTAGAACAGGGCGTCTTCGAAGCCTGTGCGCGAAACGCGCTTCAAGAAAACTGCGGGGATAATTTGATCCGTGTCCACATTTGAGCGGCGCAATGGAACTCCAATGCCCGTGTGCTTAATAACCTTTTCCATGATGTTCTCTCCCCTTAGTTCTCGAGATCGGCCGGCGTGGACAGCGTGCCGCGGATCGCGGTAGCTGCAGCGACGAGTGGCGACACGAGGTGGGTGCGCCCGCCCTTGCCCTGGCGGCCTTCGAAGTTGCGGTTGGAGGTCGACGCCGCGCGCTCACCCGGTGCAAGCTGATCCGGGTTCATGCCCAAACACATCGAGCAACCGGCATTTCGCCATTCAGCTCCAAAATCGAGGAACACCTTGTCGAGGCCCTCTTGCTCGGCCTGGAGCCGGACGCGAGCCGAGCCCGGCACGACCATAACGCGCACGTCGTCGGCCTTCTTCTTGCCCTTAATAATGTTGACAACATTACGAAGATCCTCGATGCGACCGTTCGTGCAGGAGCCGATAAACACGGTGTCGACGGCGATGTCCTTCATCTTCGTACCAGGTTCAAGATCCATGTACTCGAGTGCGCGCTCGGCGGCACTGCGGCCGGATTCGTCGCCAATGTCGGCAGGATCCGGAACTGCTCCCGAGATCGGGATTCCCTGGCCCGGGTTTGTGCCCCACGTGACGAACGGCTCGAGATCGTCGGCATCGAGGTTTACCTCAGCATCAAAGACGTCGTCGTCGGCCGAACGGAGCGTCTTCCAATATTCGAGCGCAGCGTCCCACTCTTCTCCCTCGGGAGCATGCGGGCGGCCCTTGATATATGCGAACGTCGTCTCGTCCGGTGCGATCATGCCCGCGCGGGCGCCGGCTTCGATTGACATGTTGCAGATCGTCATGCGCCCCTCCATTGAGAGGTCGCGGATTGCCTCGCCCCGGTATTCGAGCACATAGCCCGCGCCGCCGTTCGTGCCAATCTTCGCGATGATCGCAAGAATGATGTCCTTGGCCGTGGTTCCCGGCCTGAGCTTGCCGTTAACGTTGATAGCCATCGTCTTGAAAGGCGCGACCGGCAGGGTCTGCGTGGCGAGAACATGCTCAACCTGCGAGGTGCCGATGCCGAATGCGAGCGCACCAAACGCGCCGTGCGTGGAGGTATGCGAATCGCCACATACGATCGTCATGCCTGGCTGGGTGATGCCCAGCTGCGGGCCCACAACGTGGACGATGCCCTGATCGGCGTCGCCCAAAGAGTGCAAACGGATACCGAAGTCTTCGGCGTTTTTCCGCAGGGTATTAATCTGCGTGCGCGAGGTCGGGTCGGCAATCGGTAGGTCAATATTGAGCGTTGGGGTGTTGTGATCCTCTGTCGCGATCGTGAGGTCAGGACGGCGCACTGGTCGCCCAGCCTGGCGAAGGCCCTCGAATGCTTGGGGGCTCGTCACTTCGTGGACGAGTTGGAGGTCAATGTAAAGGAGGTCCGGTGCGCCATTTTCACCGCGCTTAACGATATGATCGCGCCATACCTTTTCTGCCAATGTTCCGCTCATGTGTCCTACCTTTAATGACGTGTTCAAGCGTGGTGCTTGCATCTCACAGATTGAGATGAGAGTATCAATGCATGGACAATCGTACCGGAAGTGGCGTCGGAGTTCTAGACAAAGCCTCACTTGTGTTGAGCGCCTTAGAATCGGGCCCCCTCACATTGGCCCAACTCGTCAATGCGACGCATCTTGCGCGCCCAACCGCGCACAGGCTTGCCGTTGCCCTCGAGTTCCACCGCCTCGTTGCTCGCGACATGCAGGGTCGGTTCACTCTTGGCCCCCGCCTCTCGGAACTCGCTTCCGCCGCCGGTGAGGATCGTCTCCTGGCCGCCGCAAACCCCGTTCTCACCGCACTTCGCGATCACACTGGCGAGTCCTCCCAGCTCTATCGGCGCCAAAACGAACAGCGCGTATGCGTCGCATCCGCCGACCGGTCGATCGGCCTGCGCGATTCCATTCCCGTCGGCGCCACACTCTCGATGCTTGCCGGCTCCGGCGCACAGGTTCTCCTCGCGTGGGAAGAGCCGGACAAGCTTCACCGTGGCCTGCACGGCGCGGAGTTTACCGCCACCATTTTGTCAGCAGTACGACGCCGTGGCTGGGCTCAGTCGATCGGCGAACGCGAGCCCGGGGTCGCCTCGATTTCGGCGCCTGTTCGCG
Organism: Trueperella sp.; assembly: GCA_012727825.1. GTDB lineage: Bacteria > Actinomycetota > Actinomycetes > Actinomycetales > Actinomycetaceae > Trueperella. The sequence goes on along the minus strand of JAAYGH010000245.1, from coordinate 6,824 downwards.
GACCCTCCGGCCGCGTCATCGCAGCCGTGTCGATCTCCGGCCCGGTTGAGCGCATGGGCCGCCAGCCCGGCCGCCAGCACGCAGCCGCCGTCGTCACCGCCGCTAATCGCCTGACGGAAGTCCTCAAGCGTACCGATCACTCCTGACGCACAGCTCCTACCCGGACTTCAATGAACAGCACCACGTAGACTGGGACGCATGCGCAAGACTCTCCTCGTCACAAACGATTTCCCGCCGCGTGCGGGTGGCATTCAGACGTTCCTCGAAGGTTTCGTGGGCGAACTCGACCCGAGCCAGCTCGTCGTCTATGCCTCGACTCCCCCTGATTCGGACACGGCATCCGGTGCCCAGCTCGCAGCGGACTACGACGCCGCGCAACCCTACGAGGTCATTCGTTTCCCCGGCACGATGATGCTCCCGACGCCCGGGGTCAAGAAGCAGATGCAGCACATTATTCGCGAGCGCGATGTGTTGAACGTGTGGTTCGGAGCCGCGGCACCGCTCGGACTGCTCGCAAACGCCGCACGCGAGGCCGGCGCCGATCGCGTGATAGCCACTACGCACGGTCATGAAATTGGGTGGTCGATGATCCCGGGAGCCCGCCAGATCCTGGAGAAGGTTTTCCGCGACGCCGACATCGTCACCTATCTGACGCAGGCGACCCTCAAACGCCTGAAGCCGTTTATTGGCGCTACCGAGATCATGCAGCTCCACGGCGCAATCAATCCCGAACAGTTCGCGTTCAACCCCTTAGCCCGTGAAACGCTCCGCACGCGCTATGGCGTTGGCGATTCGCCCGTCGTCGTGTGCATATCTCGGCTCGTGGAACGTAAGGGGCAGGACCGCCTCATCGACGCCTGGCCCTCCGTCGTCGCCGCTCATCCGCAGGCCAAGCTCGTCATTGTCGGTAAGGGGCCCTACGGCGAGAAGCTCGAGAAGATGGCGGCCACTTCCCCCGTGTCCTCCTCCATCGTGTTCACCGGCGAGGTGCCGTACTCGGAGCTCGCCGCTCATTATTCGCTTGGCGACGTTTTCGCCATGCCCGCTCGTACCCGCGGCGGCGGCCTTGACATCGAAGGCCTCGGAATCGTCTACCTCGAGGCGTATGCGGCGGGCCTGCCCGTCGTCGCCGGTGATTCTGGGGGCGCCCCCGAGGCCGTGAAGAACGGCGAGACCGGTCTGGTCGTTAACGGCAATTCCGTTCCCGCTCTAGTGTCCGCGGTCAACTATTTCTTGTCGGATCCCGAACGTGCCAAGGCGATGGGCGCGGCCGGTCGCCGCTGGGTGGACGAGAAGTGGCGCTGGTCTGACGTGGTCAAGCCGCTCATCGAGGTGCTCTCATGAAAACGATCGCTCTGGCGGGCTGCTCAAACCCGCCACACGCGTGGCTGCGCGATTCCGTCAGCGGCGTCCGCGAGGTTGTTGAAGCCGCTGGCTACACTCTTGACACCCGGATCATTGAGCGTTTCGAGGGTCACGAACATCGCACGCGATCAGCGCGAATTTGGCGCATTGCCCCCCGTGCACGCGCCGAGCTACTCAACGAGCTTTATGCCGACGACGCCGTCGACGCAATTTTCGACGTGACCGGCGGGGATCTTGCCAACGAGATCCTCGACCTCATCGACTGGGATGTGGTGCGCGCACACCCCAAACCGTTCGCGGGCTTTTCAGATCTGTCCACCATCGTCAATGCGATCCCTGTGATGACTGGTCAACGGGCGGTGTTGTGGAACCCGAAAACGATCATCGTGCGTGGAGCAGGTGACATCGAGCCCATTTTGAGCGGCGAGCGCATTCGACCGCTCTCGCGCGGTGCGCATGAGCTTCCTGACGCGCCGATCATTGGCGGAAATATTCGATGCTTCACGAAACTCGCGGGTACGAAATATTGGCCGGATTCATCGGGTCGACTCGTGCTCCTGGAAGCTATCGGCCCTGGGCTCGAGGCGAGCACGTCCTACATGGAGCAGATGCGCCAGCTGGGTCTGTTCGCCGATGCCGCCGGGCTATTGCTTGGTCAGTTCACGTCGATTGATGGCGACGACGATCGCCGGGCCCTCATTGAGACCGCTCGGGAGATCACTGGGCTCGATGTGTGGGAAGTGCCAGAAATCGGCCACTCACGCGATACCGCGCCCGTAACGATTGGCTGACACGCGAGGTGCGCGGCCGCGTGTGAGGCGAAGGCGCTAGCTTAGCGTCTTCGTGTATCCAATAATTGCCGCACCCACGAGCACTAGGAGGACGCCCAGAATCGAGGCGCGGAGCTCGGTGGGCGTCTTGCGTTCCTTCAGCCATACGATGCCGCCAAACACGGAGATCACCACTCCCACCTGCGAAAGTGTAAATCCGGCTGCCACGCCCACGCGCTGGTTGGCGATCTGCATGAGCATCACTCCGATACCAAACATGACTCCTGGAACAAGTAGCTTGACGAGCGTGGCGTTAAATAGCGGCTTGCCATCGCGAAGGAATATCGCCACGAGGGCGGCGCCTACGGCCATGCCGAGTGCGAGTGGGAAGATAAATTCCGTGTAGTTAATGTCCTCCCAGCGCAACCACACCATGTACCCGCACAGCAGGAACGCCGACACCACGTTGATGACCAGCCCGCGTCGCATTGCCGCTTTGTCCACGACCTTTGCAGACGCCCCCGCCTGCCCTGCTTCCGCCTCGTCGACATCAAGGGCGGCGCCGCCCGTGGCCTGTTCGCTAAAGCTCGTCAGCGCGATACCCGCGATGATGATGAGCATTGCCACCACGCCAAGCAGCGTTGCACTAGGCGTGGCCCATTCGTTGAAGATCACGACGCCGGCCAGTCCAGTAATCATGATCTGCAGGCCCGTGGAGATCGGCATGGTTCGCGAGACTCCCACGACCCGAAATGAATACAGTTGCATCGCGATACCGATCGCGCATGTGATGCCGCCGATGAAGGGAACGAGGAACGACGTCGTCGTCCAATTTGGCGCCAAGAATGGCAGTGCAAGTGACGCAACGAGGAGAGCTCCCAACATCTCGCCTAGCGTCTGTTGGCGTACCGTGCCGCCAATCTTCGCAAGCAGAATGCCGAGGGGGCCCAAAAAGAGCGAGGGGGTCAGTGCCAGCAGGATATCCATAGTCATCTTTCAAGATGTGCCGAAGCCGAGCCGGCACTGTGGTGTGACGGCATCAATATACGCCCGACACCTGCAAAGTACCGCATTAGGTAGGCGCATACGTGCCCGGAAAAGCGGAGCCGCAACTAGGGATTGACGGTGGCGATCCGTATCATGGACGCCATGACAAATAATCCTTTGCTTACCCCGTCCTCTCTACCGTATCGCGTGCCCGATTGGGCCGCGATTAAGCCGGAGCACATCGTCCCCGCCGCGACGGAACTGATGGCGCGCCAGCGAGAGGTGTGGGAAGAGGTCGCAACGAACACTGAGCCTGCGACGGCAAAGAATACTGTGCATGTTCTCGAAGATGCTGGCCTCCCGCTCTCGCTGGGCTTGAGCGCTGCGTTCACCCTTATGTCGTCGATTGGCGGCGACGAGCTCGATGCAATCCAAGCCGAGGTGTATCCGCTTCTGACCGAACATGGCAATACGTACCGCCTCGACAAGCGGATCTACGATCGCTTCGCTGCCATTGATCTCGACTCGGTTGACGCGGAGACGCGGCGCTACGTCGAAGAAGAACTCAAAGAGTTCAAGCGGTCAGGTATCGAATTAAACGAGTCCGACAAGGCGCGCCTTCGCGAGATGGACTCCGACCTGTCCGCGCTCGAGGTGGAGTTTTCGCAACGCGTGGTCAAGGCGATGGACGATAACGCACCGGTGTTTGCCGACGTTGCCGAGCTGGCCGGGCTGCCTGCCGATCGCATTGATGGCGCACAGCAGAAAGACGGCACGTACCGCTTCCCACTCGACAACTTCACCAACCAAACGCTCCAGGTCGATCTTGATAGCCCTCAGGCCCGTGCGAAAGTACTCGAAGCATCGCTTTCCCGTGGCCTTGGCGCCCACGAATCCTCAGATACACGCGAGATCGTGCTGAAGATTGCCAAGCTACGTGCCGAGCGCGCCGAACTTCTTGGCTACCCATTCCACGCGCAGGCAGTTGCCGAGGCCGGGATGGCAAAGGACTCGGAGGCTATCGTCGAGCTCTTGGGCACCGTCGCACCGAAGGCGGTGGAGGCCGTGGAGCGCGATCGGGGCAAGCTCGAGGAGCTCGCGAAAGCCGACGGTCACGAGCTTGGTCAAGCGGATTACACCTACTATCAGGAAAAGCTCCGCGCAGAATTGGGCCTCAACGATAACGCGCTGAAGCCCTATCTCAAGCTTGAGAATGTGGTTGAAAAGGGCATCTTCTTTGCCGCCGAGAAGCTGTTTGGTATCACCTTCAAGCCGCGTGAAGACATCGCCGGTTACGTTCCAACCATGAAAACGTGGGAAGTGCTCGACGCCAACGGTGAGGGCATCGGCCTCTTCCAAGGCGATTTCTACCGCCGGGCAGGAAAGTCTGGTGGCGCATGGATGAACGCGGCCGTCACCGGCTCCGTGCATGACGCGACCTTGCCTGTCATCCTCAATAACTGCAACTTTGCCGAACCGAAGGACGGCGAATCCACGCTCCTGACGTGGGACCACGTGATTACCGTGTTCCACGAGTTTGGCCACGCTCTGCATGGCTTGTTGACGACGGCGAACTAACGTTCTCTCGCTGGAACCGCGGTCCCGCGCGATTTCGTGGAGCTTCCCTCGCAACTCTTTGAGATGTGGGCGTACCATCCGCAGGTTATGGCTAGCTACGCCGTGCATCACGAGTCGGGTGAGCCGCTCCCCGCAGAATTGGCGGAAAAGCTGACGGCGGCGTCAACGTTTGGTCAGGCGTTTGATACGACTGAGTTCCTGAGTGCGGCGCTTGTTGATCAGGCGTGGCATCGGTTGGGCTCACATGAGATCCCAACCGATGTTGAAGAATTCGAGGCCGCGGCGCTTAACGAGTTCGAGATCGCTCATGAGCTGGTTCCCCCGCGTTACCGTTCCGCCTACTTCGCGCATACCTTCGGGGGCGGGTACGACGCCGGATACTACTCGTATATGTGGGCTGAAGTTCTCGTGGGTGATCTCGAGAATTGGTTCCGTACAGAAGCGGCGAAGGACGGGGACGGCGGCCTGAACCGAGAGGCGGGCGACACGTACCGTACAGAGCTTCTTGCGCAGGGCAATGCGCGCGATCCTATGGAATCGTTCGTTGCCGTGCGTGGCCGCGAGCCACGGGCTGAGGCGCTTCTCGAACGCCGTGGCCTCGCTTAAACAGCCGAACGCCCGAGCCTACTACTAAGCAAACTTGGTCACAGAATTCGGTAGACTCGCACCTTGACGGTGTGGGTCTACCGTGTCGTGTGCGTTACATTTCACCAAAATTTGGGACCACCTGCCTACAATCGTAAACAAGCATTTCACATAAGTAAATGCCTGAATTTCCATCGTTCAATGAAGAAGGACTGAAAATTATGCTGCTGAAGTTTAATGGTCGCGTCGCACTTGTCACCGGCGGATCCTCTGGTATCGGTAAGCTCACGGCGGTTCGTTTCGCCGAAGAAGGCGCACGCGTCGTCATCGCAGACATCCAAGAAAAAGCTGGTGAATCGGTTGCAAAGCTCATCAACAGCGGTGGCGGAGACGCCATGTTCATCAAGCTCGACGTCACCTCGGAAGAGGACTGGCTCAACGCCGTCGACAAGGTCATCGAAAAGTACGGTCAGCTCGACATCCTCGTTAACAACGCTGGAATTGGCGATACGGACACGATCGAGAACACGTCTTACGAGACCTACCAGAACGTTGTCAACGTTACGCAGAACTCTGTATTCCTCGGAATGAAGTCATGTGCAGCGGAGTTGAAGAAGACTGGCAATGGCGCCATCGTCAACATCTCCTCGATCTTCGGCATTTCGGGTGGTTTCGGCAACTCGCCGGGCTATGCAGCAGCAAAGGGTGCCGTACGCATCATGACCAAGCAGGCAGCTCTGGAGTGGGCACAGAAGGGCATCCGCGTGAACTCGGTTCACCCAGGCTTCGTTGAAACCCCGATTCTTGGCGAAGCCGACCGCAAGTTCCTTGCAGACGCCACGCCGATGGGTCGCCTAGGCCAGCCGGACGATCTGGCAACGGTCATCCGCTTCCTCGCATCCGACGAGGCATCGTTCATGACGGGCACGGAGATCGTCGTCGACGGCGGCTACCTCGCGCGCTAATTGAGAATCCCCTGGCGCCGGGGTAAGGCGTCAACAGCACGAAAGGGCCAGATTCTACGGATCTGGCCCTTTCGCTTAGTATTGCACACACGCCGAAGCGGTAATGACAGGTTACGCTGGGACCATGATGAATCCACTTGAAAATATTCCTGACGGCTCCGATCCGGCCGAGCTCGCCACCTGGCTGTTCGACCTCGCGCGCGCAGGCGAGACTGATCACCTTGCCGCTTATGTGGACGCGGGTGCACCGATCAACATGCGCAACCAGAATGGCGACACGCTCATCATGCTCGCCGCTTATAACGGTCACCAAGGCACGGTCCGTGCGCTTCTCGAGCGCGGCGGGGACCCAAACCTCACCAATGAGCGCGGCCAGACCCCTCTTGCGGGCGCGATCTTCAAAAAGGAAGACGCCGTGATCACCGCACTCATCGAAGGTGGCGCCGACCTCGACCATGGCACACCCTCAGCGCGCCAGACAGCCGCCATGTTCGGCGTCGACCTCCCCGAGGCATCAAATCCCGAGGCTGATTCGCCTGAAAGTTAGGAACCGCGGCCTTCGCCCACACCACCG
>JAAYGH010000244.1 GCA_012727825.1 Trueperella sp. | reverse complement strand
TACGCCGCGGGCGACGCGGCGATGCCGTTGATGAACCCCGATACGTCATCCTTCCCCTACGATCCGGAAATCCCGGAGGGGATGGACGACATCAAGTTCCCGCAGTGGCTCAACGATCCCACGCTCTACCACAACCGTGGGCACGATCCGGCGTGGCCGGCGGGCGAACCCGCCATCTACATGGACTTCGGCGATCTTGATGACCTGATGACGGAGAATCAGATCGTCGTCGATGGCATGATCGACATCTACGAAACTTGGGTGGACTTCGGAGTCGACGGCTTCCGTATCGACACGGTCAAGCACGTTGACTTCGTGTTCTGGCAGGAGTTCACGAAGGCGATCGCAGACCACGCGGAGGCGACCGGCAACCCAGACTTCTTCATGTTCGGCGAGGTCTACGACGCCGACGCGCGCCTGCTCTCGCCGTACGTGCGAGACACGGACATGAACTCGGTACTCGACTTCGCCTACCAGTCCTCGGTCTCGGGCTTCGCCAAGGGCGGCCCGGGTAGCTCGCTCGGCGCATTCTTCTCCGCTGACGACTACTACACGACGCCGGATTCCTCGGCATCAGCTTTGCCAACATTCGTTGGTAATCACGACATGGGCCGAATCGGCTACCTCCTCAAGGACACCTCGGACCCGCTCGGGCGCTCGCAGCTCGCGCATTCCCTGATGTACCTCACCCGCGGTCAGCCGGTGCTGTACTACGGCGACGAGCAGCTTCTGATGGGCGACGACGGCGGCCAGGGCGGTACCGATAAGGCGGCGCGCGAATCGCTATTCGCCACCCAGACGGCCGATTACGCCGACAACATGCTCCTTGATGGCACGCCGGCAACCCCGGCGGACCGCTACGGCGAGACCGTGATGACCCAGCTCATTTCCGAGCTTGCCGACCTGCGCCAGGAGCACGAGGCCCTGCGCACCGGCGCACAGATCACCTTGCACACCGAGAACGGCCCGGGCATCTTCGCGTTCGCACGCGTGGATGAGACGGAAAAGACCGAATACCTCGTTGCGGTGAACAACTCCGATAACGAGGCAAGTGCAACATTTGCCACGCTCACGCCGGGAGCGGCCTACACGCCGCTGTATGGCACCGACCAGTCGGTCACCGCCGACAACACCGTGACCGTGACGGTTCCGGCGCTCTCCGCAGTTGTGCTCAAGGCTGATCAGACGGTCGCGGGCGCCGACGAGGCGCAAGCCATCGCCGTCGATGCTGGCGTTCCGAACCAGGACGGCCTGACCCCGGTCACCGCGGACATCGCGGACGATCGCTGGGCACAGACCTCCTTCGCGTACCGCGTGGTTGGAACTGACGCATACACGCCACTTGGCGTGTCGGAGACGGATGACCCGCGCGTGTTCGCCGATCTCAACCTTCCCGAGGGCACGCTCGTCGAGGTCCGCGCGATCTCGGTGGACGCGACCGGAGCGAAGGTCGCTGACTCGAGCCTCGTCGTCGTCGGAACGGATCTCGGCTCGAACGCGCCGGCGCCGGCTCCGGTGACCGGCGATGACATCACGCTGCCTGGTACCCACCAGCAGGCCATGGGCTGCGAAGCGAACTGGGATCCGTCCTGTACGGAATCGCAGCTGACGTACGATGAGGCCTCCGGGCTGTACTCGGGCACGTGGTCGATGCCTGCTGGCAACTACGAATAC
>JAAYGH010000243.1 GCA_012727825.1 Trueperella sp. | reverse complement strand
CGTCGTATCAGGAGGGAGTGTGGGATCCGGTTTACGTTCGGGATCTTAGCGAGGACGAACGCACGCTGGCCAAGACCGTTCTTGAAGAGGAAGCACGCCGTCTTGGTTTGTGGGTGTCGCAGCCGTGGGGCGAAATCATCGAAGACCGCGGCTCGCAGATCACATTTTCTGCCCTCGGGCAGCGGGCGCCGCTCGAGGAGAAGAAAGCATGGGATCCGGACGGTTCAAAGAAGGACGCACTTCGCCAAGCCGCTGCGAGTCGCTTGCCGGACCTCGAGGTCCGCTCGGGTGGGTCGACGTCGGTGGATATCACCCGTAAGGGTGTCGATAAGGCATACGGTATTGCCGAGCTTGCCACTCACACAGGTATCGAGATTGCAGACATGCTTTTTATCGGCGATCGGTTGGACCCGGGCGGAAATGATTACCCGGTGAAGCGACTTGGCATCGACACGCACGCCGTGGGCGACTGGCAAGACACCGTGGCATTTGTTGAAGATTATGTACGGAAGGTAGGCGAATAGTGGTCACTGACGAGCGAACAGATGAGGATCTCGACGCCGACCTCGCGGACATGGACCGGCGCATTGCCAAATACGAGGCTAAAGCGACGGATCACGAGCGAGCCGGGGGAGCTTCACGCGAGACGGGGCTCCTGTGGATCATTGCGAGTTTTATTGGCATGTTCGCGTCAGCGATGCTTTTGCTCTCCGAGCGAACCTATTTACAAAACCCGGCGGCAAATCTGCTGTGCGACGTCAACCCACTCATTGGTTGTTCGAAATGGTTCACCGCATGGCAGGGCGCACTCCTCTTCGACGTTCCTAATGCATTGTGGGGTGCGTTGTTCTTTGCTGGCCTGATCGGTTTAGGCCTCGTTCTTGTGACGGGAGGCAGACTCCACCGTGCCCTGTGGATACTCTCGCTTGCAGGGGTCAGCCTCGGCGTGGTGTGGGTGGTCTGGTTTGGCTATCAGTCTTACTTCGTCGAACGCTCAATCTGCCCGTACTGCGTGGTGGTGTGGGTAGCCGTCATCCCGCTGTTCGTCCATCTCCTCGCGCGCACCCTTCAAGCCGGTCACCTTGGTGACGGCGCGACCGCGGCCGGATCGGCACTCGTGCGTAATCGCTGGTTGCTTGTGGGCGCGGCGTACCTGACTCTCGTCGTGGTGACAGTCGTGGCTTTCTGGAACTCCTGGGCGCTCGTTTTCTAGTCCCAACTAGTTCACAACGCCGCCCAGGGGAACTCCGCTGACGGATTATCGTTCGTTAGAGGTTCCACACGAGGCACGACTTTATGCGGGGACCATGTCGCTGAATCCTAGATCGGTGAGGGCGCCGCGCAACCTCTCCATCGCAGCTGCGATCTCTTCTGTCGGTGCCTGCTTGGCGTTCTGCACGTACGCCGCGGCCTCGGACTCGGCCGGAATGACGTGGATGTGGGTGTGCGGAACCTCGAAGCCCAAAATGGCTGTCACAGCACGTGGCACGTCGAAAGCCTTTTCTTGAGCATGAGCGATCACCTGTGAAACCTTTGCCATGTGAGCGAAAACTTCGGGATCGACGTCGTTAAACTTGTCTACCTCGTGGACCGGGACCACCATGACGTGGCCTGGACGCATCGGCTCGATCGTCGCCATCACCACGCAATGCTCGTCTCTCCACACAATCTGAGCCGGAAGTTCGCCTGCAATAATTTTTGAAAAAACGCTTGTCATACGCCCAGTCTACGGGGAGAGTCACGTCTCTCACAGCGACCTTGTTCGGGGCGAACACAGGCGCTGGGATAGAATCGGCGGGGATTATGACATTTTCAAGGAGAGACATGAGCATTACGCCGTCGCATCGTTATACGGCAGAGCTTGCCAATGAGATTGAAGCCAAGTGGCAGGAACGTTGGGAGAAGGACGAAACCTTCCAGGCACCAAACCCGGTGGGTGATCTTGCACCCGCGAAGGGTGAAGACCTTCCGGACGAGGCCTTCTATCTGCTCGACATGTTCCCCTATCCTTCGGGCAAGGGCCTGCACGTGGGTCATCCGCTGGGCTTCATTGCCACGGATACCCTGGCACGTTTCGCGCGCATGCAGGGCAAAAATGTGCTGTACACGATGGGATATGACTCGTTTGGGTTGCCCGCGGAGCAGTACGCGGTACAGACAGGCCAACACCCGCGCGTCACCACCGAGGAAAACATTGCCAATATGCGCCGCCAGTTGCGTCGTCTTGGTATGTCCCACGAGCAGCGCCGTTCGATAGCGACGACGGACGTGGACTACATGGGCTGGACCCAGTGGATTTTCCTTCAGATGTACAACTCCTGGTATGACGAGACGGAGCCTGGGCGCGAACCCGGAACCGTGGGTCGGGCACGGCCAATCAAGGAACTGATTGGCGAGTATGCGGCTGGAACAGTTGCCACTCCGGATGGTCGCCCATGGAAGGAACTCTCCGATGCGGAGCAACGCCAGGCGCTTGATGCCAAGCGACTGGCCTACATTGATTACGCTCCGGTCAATTGGGCACCTGGGCTTGGCACCGTGCTTGCCAATGAAGAAGTAACGGCCGAGGGCCGTTCAGAGCGAGGTAACTTCCCGGTCTTCAAGCGCGAGTTGCGCCAATGGATGATGCGCATCACCGCCTATGCAGACCGCCTGGCCGAAGATCTGGATCTCGTGGACTGGCCTGAAAAGGTTCGTCTCATGCAACGCAACTGGATTGGTAAATCGCACGGTTGTGACGTCGACTTTGTGGCACACACTGCCGATGGCGATCACACGCTGCGGGTGTTTACCACTCGCCCGGACACCCTGTTTGGCGCGACCTTCATGGTCGTGTCTCCTGAGCACCCAATGCTGGCGGGCTCAGGTATTCCTCGCGAGTGGCCGGAAGGTACCAAGCAGGTCTGGACCGGAGGTGCTGGCACCCCGGGCGTAGCAGTCACCAACTACCAACGCGACGCCGCACGCAAATCTGACATGGATCGCGCAGATGACACCAAAGATAAAACTGGTGTTTTCACGGGCATCTACGCCACGAACCCCGCTGATGGGAAGAAGATCCCAGTGTTTACTGCGGACTACGTGATGATGGGCTACGGAACCGGTGCGATCATGGCCGTTCCAGCCCATGATCAGCGGGACTTCGAGTTTGCGACCGCATTCGAATTGGACATCGTTCCAACGATGAAGCCAGAAGAGGGCTTCGAGTGGGAGAGCGCGTGGGAGCAGGACGGCGAGATCATCGATTCTGCGAACGAGGAAATTTCGCTCAATGGAATGCACTTGACCGACGCCGTCCCCGCGATTTCGGCGTGGCTGGAAAGCAAGGGGCTGGGTAAAACGACGGTCTCATACCGACTGCGAGACTGGCTGTTTTCGCGTCAGCGGTACTGGGGAGAGCCGTTCCCGATCGTCTACGATGAGAACGGCAACGCGCACGACCTACCCGAGTCGATGTTGCCCGTGGAGCTGCCGGACACTCCCGATTATTCGCCGCGATCGTTCGAACCGGATGACGCCCAGTCCAACCCCGAGCCGCCGCTTGGCCGGCTGGAGGACTGGGTGAACGTTGAACTCGATTTGGGTGATGGCCCGAAGATCTACACGCGTGACACCAATACGATGCCCAACTGGGCAGGTTCGTGTTGGTATGAGTTGCGTTACCTCGACCCGACTAACACAGAAAAATTTGTGGATCCACAGGTCGAGAAGTACTGGATGGGCCCAACTGACGCCAAGAAGGCCGGTGGCACCGATCTGTACGTGGGCGGCGTGGAACACGCCGTCTTGCACCTGCTGTACGCGCGCTTCTGGCACAAGGTCCTCTACGATCTCGGGCACCTGAGCTCGTCAGAGCCCTTCCACAAGCTGTATAACCAAGGCTACGTGCAGGCTTATGCCTATACCGATCAGCGCGGACAATACGTGCCTGCCGACGAGGTTGAGGAGCTACCGAGCTCCAATGGCTCAGGTGATGTGACCTACGTCTGGAATGGCGAAAAGGTTAATCGCGAATACGGCAAGATGGGTAAATCACTGAAGAACATCGTGACCCCCGACGACATGGCTGAAGAGTATGGTGCAGATACCTTCCGCTTGTACGAGATGTCGATGGGTCCACTCGACGTGGACCGGCCATGGGAGACCCGCGCGGCTGTTGGGTCACAACGTTTCCTGCAACGCCTGTGGCGCAATATCTTGGACGAAGAGACCGGCGAGCTCGTCGTCGTCGATTCTGAACCGGAAGTGGAAACGGCGAAGCTACTTGCTCGGACAATCGATGGTGTTGCTCACGACTACGAGAACATGCATATCAACACGGCCATTGCGAAGATGATCGTGCTCAACAACCATCTGACCACCCGCGCCGTGCCGCGTTCGGTGGCGGAGGCGTTGGTGCTCATGGTGGCTCCGGTGGCTCCCCACGTCGCTGAAGAACTTTGGGCGCGATTGGGCCACACGGCGTCACTGGCATACGAGCCGTTCCCGGTGGTTGAGGATGATTCGCTCCTTGAGGATGACACCGTGACTGCGATCGTCCAGGTTAAGGGTAAGGTTCGCGATCGTCTAGAGGTTCCGGCTGACATTTCCGCTGACGAGCTTGAGAAGCTTGCACTCGCTTCTGACAAGGTGCAGAAATTCCTTGAGGGCGAGCCGCGCAAGGTTATTGTGCGCGAGCCGGGCCTCGTCAACGTCGTTCCGTAAAACACCGTGTCACGGTGCACTTAGTGAACACCGAGCAGACCCCGTCCCAATAATTGGAACGGGGTCTGTTCCTTCTGCGAGACGCGCTACAGTAATGCGATCGGTGATAGGAAGGGCGTCCATGGCCGCATCAGGCATTTCCAAGGTGAGCTTTTTTGGGCTACCGGCGTGGCAGCTCGTATCGCCAACCGGCGCAACAGCAATCGTCGCCGAACGTGGCGCAACCTTGGTTTCATGGAAACCCACGCCCAGCATTGAACTCGTGTCGTCCTACAACAGCGCCGAGGAGCTGATGAACGCCGCCGGTGGTCGCGGGCTCGTGATGGCGCCCTGGGCTGGCCCGATTGAGCACGGAAGCTTTAGTTTCGACGGCAAGAATTTTCAGGTGGATGACGACGTCCGCGTGGCCGGTCTGGCGTTCCAGCAGGACTTTACGATGACCTCGGCTGGTTCGTCCCTGTCGTTGGTCGCTTCAATTCCGGCCACAGGTGGTCGG
>JAAYGH010000242.1 GCA_012727825.1 Trueperella sp. | reverse complement strand
GTGCTTCTGGAGCGTGCTCGACACAACAACGAAGCCGCCGTCGAAATCGAGGAATCGCTCAAGGTATTCCCATCCACGCTTCCGACGCGCCGCGATTCGGCGTTTGCAGCCTGGGTGTCAATCTCGGTTGGGTGCAACAATACGTGTACGTTCTGCATCGTTCCTCACTTGCGGGGTAAAGAACGCGATCGACGCCCCGGCGACATTCTCGCGGAGATCGAGGCTGTTGTTAGCGAAGGTGCCATCGAGGTGACGTTACTTGGGCAAAACGTCAACTCCTACGGCGTGAGCTTTGGGGATCGCGGGGCATTTGCCAAACTACTTCGGGCCGCAGGCAATATCGAGGGCTTAGAACGCATTAGATTCACCTCTCCGCACCCGGCCGCATTTACCGACGACGTCATTGATGCCATGGCCGAGACGCCCAACGTCATGCCATCCCTGCACATGCCACTCCAATCAGGCTCGGACCGTATCCTGCGCGCCATGCGCCGCTCGTACCGCTCCGATAAGTTTCTCGGCATCCTCGATCGCGTCCGCGAGCGCATTCCACATGCGGCTATCACCACGGATATCATCGTGGGCTTTCCAGGTGAGACAGAGGAGGACTTCCAGCAGACTCTCGATGTTGTCGAAAAGTCACGCTTCACGTCCGCATTCACATTTATCTACTCGCCACGCCCCGGAACTCCTGCTGCGGATATGGGGGACCAAGTCCCCGCCGACGTCGCAAAGGATCGACTCAACCGGCTCACCGCGCTTCAAAATCGAATTGGTCTGGAAGAGTCGTTAAAACTCAAGGGTGAACTCGTTGAGATTCTGGTCTCCGAGGGCGGGGGTCGGAAGGACGAGGCGACGGAACGCATCACGGGGCGCGCCGAAGACAACCGCCTCGTTCACGTTGCACTTCCCGAGAATCTGCCGGAAGCCGCGCGCCCGCGTCCGGGTGACTGCGTGAGCGCCCGCGTCACCCATGTCGCCCCGTTCCACCTACTTGCCGATTCGGCACTGGCCGGTGGAGAGTTTTCGGTGCGTCGAACGCGCGCTGGAGACGCCTGGGAACGCGGTGAGCGCCGCAAGGATGAACTCATCGACGAAGCGAACGGTACAGCTCCCGTCTCGCTTGGGGTGCCGACGATTCGGGTCGGCCGCCCGCAGTGATCCCGATCGTTGCGATAGTTGGTCCCACGGCGTCGGGCAAAACCGCACTGTCTTTGGCCGTTGCCGAACGGTTAGGCGGAGCTGAGCGCGTTGAAATCATTTCCGCCGACGCAATGCAGCTTTACCGGGGCATGGATATCGGCACTGCAAAGGCGCCACTGAGCGAACGCCGTGGGATCGACCATCACCAACTTGACGTCCTCGACGTGACTGCGCATGCCTCAGTGGCCGCATACCAGCGCGCAGCGCGTGCCAACCTTGAGGACATCCGCAGGCGAGGGAAAATTCCGATCATTGTGGGTGGATCGGGGCTCTACGTGTCTGGTTTGCTCGACGCACTCGATTTTCCGGGAACTGATCCCGCCATCCGAGCTGATCTGGAATTGGTTCATCGTGTACAGGGACTAGGTCCGCTCATCACCGAGCTCAAAGAGAAAGATCCCGTCTCTGCGATGACTATCGATCTAGCAAACCCCCGCCGAGTCATTCGTGCACTCGAGGTCGTTCGCTTGACCGGCGAATCGTACACGCCGGTTTTTCCTCGGCATACCAGCCACTACGAGGACGTTCGAATGTTTGGGTTGCGGCGAGATCCGAAACTGCTGGATCAGGCCATCGCTGATCGTGCTCGCGCAATGTTCGATCACGGCCTCGTGGAAGAGACGCGCTCTCTCATCGAAGACGGGCTACTCGAAGGAGAGACCGCCCGCAAGGCCACCGGCTATGCCGAAGCAATTGCGGTGATTAACGGGGAGATGGATCCGGAGAGTGCAATTGATTCGGTGACCCGCGCTACGCGGCGCCTCGCAAAGAAACAGGGCACGTGGTTCCGCCGTGATCCACGGATTCAATGGCTGGATATTACCGACGGGAATGAGATTGGACTGCTGGCAGAAGGCGTGGTCAGGGAACTTCACGCCTGACCTCAAGTACCCGGTAACCTTTTTGTGAGCCGAGTTTTGCTGTCGGGAACCCTTGCTCATTGAGCCACGAGGCTAACGAATCTGAACCAAGGTTGCGTTGAACCACGAGATAGGCCACGCCGGTCGGTGCAAGACGCCCTAGCCAGGTAATCAGTAGGCGATGAAGTGCTTGCTTTCCGATGCGTATCGGGGGATTAGACCAGAGCAAATCGATGTCGGTGATGGTGGCCGCCGATTCTTCAACGACGGACACGTTGTCCAGCCCCGCGGCTTGAGCGTTCTCGACCGTTAGGGTTAGCGCGCGTTCGTTGACGTCCACACCCGTCACCTGCGAGTCCGGATACTCGGTGGCAAGAGCGAGTGTGAGTGGCCCCCACCCGCAGCCCAGATCCACGATTGTTGAGCCCGAGTCAAGGTCGGGAAATGGAGCTTTGTGAAGGAGAACCGCGGTGCCCTTGTCGACGCCGTGGGGAGAAAAAATCCCTGAGGTGGTCTTCACGCGATACTCTTGGTCAAGGAGACGGACATGGATCTCGCGAGGAGATTCCGCTGAACTGGGGTGGCTAGAAAAGTAGTGGTCGCTCACGCTAACAGTGTACCGAGCCGGTGATCGCGTTACCCCTTTTGTGGGTACTGAGAGACAATAGAAGAAACATGAGGAGACGACCTATTAACGAACCAGAAGAATTCGAACTCCACTCCCGCAAGGGATCGGCACTTCAGGCAGATCCGGCCTATGACGGCCAATGGGCGGGCGATTCGCTCGAGCGTGAAGAACGATCGTCATTGCGGCGAGTTGCTGGGCTATCCACCGAACAAGCCGACGTCAGTGAAGTTGAGTACCGACGACTACGACTTGAACGGGTCATTCTTGTTGGGCTGGTCACTGACGGTGACATGCGCGCTGGAGAAGAATCATTGCGCGAGCTTGCGGCCCTAGCTGAGACGGCCGGCTCGGAGGTTCTCGATGGTTTGCTGCAAAGCAGGCAGGTCCCAGATTCCTCTACGTATCTGGGCTCCGGTAAGACAAAGGAGCTTGCTGGCCTCGTCGCCTCTCACGGCGCGGATACCGTGATTGTCGATTCAGAACTCGCGCCCTCACAGCGCCGTGAACTGGAAGACATCGTGGATGCAAAGGTCATCGACCGCACTGCGCTCATTTTGGACATTTTTGCTCAGCATGCAAAGTCTAAAGAGGGCAAGGCCCAAGTCGAGCTCGCGCAACTCGAGTATCTCCTTCCGCGACTGCGTGGCTGGGGTGACTCGATGTCACGCCAAGCCGGAGGCCGGGTCGCCGGCGGTGAAGGTATCGGTTCGCGTGGTCCAGGTGAGACGAAGATTGAACTCGACCGCCGCCGTATTCGCCAGCGGATGGCAAGATTGCGCCGCGACATCAAACATATGAAGAGCTCACGCGACACACGGCGTCATAATCGTCAGCGTCACCACGTACCGAGCGCCGTCGTCGTCGGATATACCAACGCAGGAAAATCCTCGCTTATGAACGTGTTGACGGATGCGGGTGTGCTTGTAGAAAACGCACTGTTCGCAACGCTCGACCCTACGGTGCGCCGGGCCGAAACGGCGGAGGGCCGCGAGTATACACTGACCGACACCGTCGGATTTGTGCGCAATTTGCCCACCCAGCTCGTCGAAGCTTTCCGGTCTACCCTTGAGGAAGCCGCCGACGCCGATGTGTTGCTTCACGTCGTTGATTCGGCTCATGATGATCCTGTGGGTCAAATTGAGGCCGTTCATACTGTGCTCGCGGGTGTCGAGGGAACAGAGGATGTTCCCGAACTCATCGTGTTATCGAAGGCCGATATTGCCGATCCTGTCGCAGTCGTCGCATTGCGCAGCCAGTACCCGAACTCTGTGCTCATCAGCGCCGTGACGGGCGAGGGGATTGACGAGCTGCGCGAGCGAATCGACGATCTGTTGCCGCGTCCCAGTGTGGAAATTGATCTCGTTATTCCCTACGAGCGGGGCGATATCGTCAACCGCATTCATAATGACGGTGAAATTCTCTCGCAAGACCATGAGGCTACGGGCACGCATGTGCATGCCCGTGTGACACCTGAAATTGAAGGCATGCTCATGGAGGCTGGCATTATGGAGGACACTCGCGGTGAGTGATGAGGAACTCGATCCGAGCGAGGTCCTCAACCATGTTGTCGATGCCATCGGAGGTAGCCGGCGCGAGGGGCAAGACCACATGGTCGACGCCGTGCACGAGGCACTCACGAACGAGGGCCATCTCATGGTTGAGGCCGGCACTGGCACGGGAAAGTCTTTTGGCTATCTTGTTCCAGCGATGGTGTGGTCCGCCCAGTCCGACCAGCGAGTCACCATCTCAACCGCAACGTTGGCGTTGCAGCGCCAAATAATTCAACAGGATGCGCCCGCCGTCGCCGACGCGATTCATGACATATATGGCACGCACGTCGACGTCGCACTGCTAAAGGGCTGGAACAATTATGCGTGCTTGCGAAAAGTCGATGGCGGCTACCCGGAAGATGATGCCCTCCTCTCGAGGGCAGAGGGCGAAGTCGGTGCAACGGCCACGGGTGAGGACGTGGTCCGAGCACGCGAGTGGGCTCTGACGTCGGATACGGGCGACCGCGACGACTTGGTGCCCGGCGTCTCCGATCGGGCATGGCAGCAGATTTCGATCCCGAAGCGCGAGTGCATTGGAGAATCGTGCCCGCTGCGCCACGAGTGCTTCCCGCTGCGTGCGCGAGTGGAGGCCGACGACGCCGATATCGTGGTCACGAACCACGCTCTTCTTGGCATTCAAGCCTCGGGAACACCCGTGTTGCCAGAATCTCACGCTTATATCGTGGACGAGGCTCACGATCTCGTTGATCGTGTGACGAATCAGCTCACCAGGTCGATGGCAGGCTACGACCTGCGCTCGGTGGCGCGGATGCTTCGCCAGACGGGCCTCGACGACGAGGGATTGCCCGATCTTTCAGATGATCTCTCCGATGTGTTGGCCAAAACCGGCGAACAGCGCATCACAAAGTTGAGTGACGACCTAGGGGACGTCATCGCGCGAATTCTCGGCAAGATCCAGGCAGCGGGCGAGTCAGTCTCAGGCCTGTCGGGCGGGAATGAGGAGCAAAACGCGACAAAGCAGGTGCTGCGGTCACGACTCGTCGAGCTCGCTGACCTGTGTATCGATCTTCTCGGCGAGGCCGTGGAGACGGGCTCTCGCGTGGCATGGACGAGTGAGTTCAATGATCATTACACGCTATATCTTGCGCCCCTCGATGTATCGGCGTCGATTGCGAACAACCTTTTTGAGGCCACACCAGTTGTCTTAACGTCTGCGACGCTCCAGGTGGGCGGCAGCTTCGATGCTGTAGCCACCCGCGTCGGATTCACCTATCCGAGTCAGGGGCAGTGGACGGGCCTCGACGTGGGCTCTCCTTTCGAGCCTGCCAAGCAGGGCATCTTGTATGTTGCCCAGCATCTGAATCCGCCGGGACGTAACGGGTACGGGGAGGAACACCTCGCCGAAATCGTCGATCTCATTCGTGCGAGCGGAGGGGGTGCCCTCTGCCTATTCACATCGCGCCTTGGTGCCGAGCGTGCCGCCGAATACACCCGTGACCAGCTAGATCTGCCCGTGTATGTTCAGGGTGAGGATCAGCTGCCCACTTTGCTTGGAAAATTCGCGGAGGACCCATCAGCGTCGCTATTTGGAACCATCTCGCTGTGGCAGGGCGTGGATGTACCGGGTGACACCTGCCGGCTCGTCATTATCGATCGGATCCCGTTCCCGCGCCCGGATGACCCCCTAATCCAAGCTCGAAATGAGGCCGCAACACGCGCTGGGCGCAATCCATTCATGTCGGTCTCTGCCACGCAGGCAGCCCTGTTACTGGCGCAGGGTGCGGGGCGATTACTTCGCCGGACAACCGATCGCGGAGTGGTGGCTGTGCTGGATTCTCGCTTGCGAACCAAACGTTACGGCGGGTTCTTAATGGCATCATTGCCGAAGATGTGGCCGACAACAGATCGGGATGTGGTGATCGACGCACTCGCGCGACTCGCACCTGACGAGGCTCGGTAACTCCGCACAACGATGTGACGGTGATACCTTGCATCGAAGAGGATCTAGAGCGCCCGTAGAACGGTGACGACCTTACCGAGGATCTCGGCTTCATTACCGGGGATTGGCGTGTAGTTTGTGTTGCGCGGCAGGAGCCAAATATGTGAGCCCTTCTTTTGGAAGGTCTTGACCGTCGCTTCGCCGTCGATCATGGCAGCCACAATTTCGCCGTTCTCGGCAACCGGCTGCCTGCGTACGACCACCCAATCGCCGTCGCAAATTGCGGCGTCGATCATCGAGTCGCCGGATACCTCCAGCATGAAGAGGTCACCCGTGCCCGTGAGTTGACGGGGGAGCGGGAACACATCGTCAATAACTTCCTCGGCAAGGATCGGGCCACCCGCCGCGATCCGCCCGACCGCGGGGACGTTAACAGGAGCGGATACCTGGACCTCGATGTCATCAACGCGGTACACGCTC
>JAAYGH010000241.1 GCA_012727825.1 Trueperella sp. | reverse complement strand
GCGTGTAGGACGTGCGCGTATTGCGAAGCGCAAGCCAGACGCCCGGGTGGCGCCGGACGATCTCCGTCAGCGCCTCCTCTGGGATGCCGAGCACGGCCATCATGGGAGTGAGCTCACCGTGACGCTCGGCGCCAGCCACGCGAGTGGCCTTAGTCGCAGCCGCACCAATGAGTCTGGCGAGCGCAAGAATCTGTGCCACGTGCTCGGCGTCGTCAAGGTTCTGCGCCAATGCGACGGCCAGCACGCCTTGCGAGTGGCCGATCGTGGCCTGCGGCTCCGCGCTCACCGAGAAGTCCAGGAGCGCCCCGTACTGGGAGAGCAGGATGCCGGGTACCGAGGCGAACGCCTCGTCGGACGGGCGTCCGAATAGATCGAGCTTGCCGGCGCTGATGCGCGTAATTTCCGGCAGGACGGACGCGAGCAGCTGGTCGGCATGTGCCGAGGCGCCCTCGAGGGTTGAGCGGATGGCGGCATCTTCAGCAAGGTCCTTCAGCGCCGTGCGCCATGGGGTGGCCTGGCCGCCGAACTGGAGCACATACTTCGCGCCGTTATTGAGCGAATTTGCAAGAGTCATGGTGTCTTTTCTCCTAGAAGAGGGCGTAAAATGTCAGGGCGTTACATCGGCATGTTGCCGTGGCGTGCCGGGCCTTTATAGATCGTGTTCTTGGATTGGAGCGCCTCGAGAGAGGCAGAAATTGTGGCGCGCGTGTCGTTCGGCGCGATGATGCCGTCGAGTTCGCCGCGGGCTACCGACAGGTACGGGTTGACGTTGTTGCGCGTGTACGCATTGGACAGTTCAGCGTGGACTTCTTTTTCGTTTCCGTCTTCACGTGCCTTGGCAAGATTGCGGCGGTGGATGATCGACACCGCGCCGTCTGCACCGAGCACCGCAATTTCAGCGCCGGGCCAGGCGTAAACGAGGTCCCCGCCAAGTGATTTGGAGCCCATCACGATGTAGGCGCCGCCGTAGGCCTTGCGCAGGATGATCGTCACGAGCGGCACGGACGCGGTGGCGTAGGCCCAAATAAGTTTGGCGCCGCGCCGGATGATGCCGGCCTGCTCCTGCTCTGTTCCCGGTCGGTACCCGGGAACATCGACGAGTGTAACGACTGGGATCTTGAACGCGTCGCAGAATTGCACGAAGCGGGCGGCTTTCTCGGAGGCGTCGACGTCGAGAGTGCCGGCGTCGTGCATCGGCTGATTGGCCACTATTCCCACGGAGCGGCCCTCGATGCAGGCGAAACCTACGACGATGTTGCGGGCGAAATACTCCTGGATCTGCACGAACTCGCCATAGTCGACGATCCCGGTAATGACGTCGACGACGTCGTAGGGCAGCTTTGTCTCAGCGGGCACGAGCTTGTCGAGGTCAACGTGGAGGTCCTCCTCGATGTAGTCGTACGAGGGGGCCGCTTCGTCGGAGTTCGCCGGTAAGTAGGTCAGCAGCGTGCGGGTGTAATCAAGCGCGTCTTCCTCGTCTTCGGCGAGGTAGTGAGCCACGCCAGATTGGAAGTTGTGGACCTGCGCGCCACCCAAATCTGCGAACGAGACGTCCTCGCCCGTCGTCGCGCGAACCACGTCTGGGCCCGTGACGAACATGTGCGAATTGTCCTTCGTCATGATGATGAAATCGGTGAGTGCCGGGGAGTAGACGGCGCCTCCCGCGCACGGCCCGAGGATAAGCGAGAGCTGCGGAATGACGCCGGACGCCTGGCACGTCTTTTTGAAAATCCGGCCATACTGGCCGAGCGCCACCACGCCTTCTTGAATGCGCGCGCCACCAGAATCCATGATTCCGATGACGGGGATACGGAGCAGCAGCGCCTTGTCGATCGTGGAAATGATCTTGTCTCCCTCGGCTTCGCCGAGTGTGCCGCCGTAAACCGAGAAGTCCTGCGCGTAGATTGCGACCTGACGGCCGTCGATTTGGCCGAGACCGCTCACGACTGCGGCGCCTTGGAAACCTTCGGCGAGATTGCCGCCAACGAACTGGCCAATCTCGGTAAACGTCTCCGGATCGAGCAGGGCTTCGATGCGCTCGCGCGCCGTCATCTTGCCCTTGGCGTGCTGGCGTTCCTTCGCTTTCGCCTCAGCCTGTTCTGAGAGCTGGTTCTGGTAGCTGATAAAGCTGTCGCGGTCGACCGCGCGCGACGATTTATCGATGGTCAGGGACTCATCGGTCAAAGTGATCATAGAGTCGGACGTCATGGGAGCTCCTTCGGGTTAGCTGTTCGGGATGATAGTGAGAAGTGCCGTTCCAGCAGAGACGTTCTCGGCCTCGCTGATGGCGATGGATTCGACGACGCCATCGATCGGCGCGTACACGTAGCTCTCCATCTTCATGGACTCAAGAACGACGAGGAGGTCGCCCTCCCTGACGTTCTGCCCCTCGTCGGCAATCACGCGGACCACGATCGCCTGGATGGGCGAGCGCACGTCTCCGGTGGCTTCCCCACCCCCGTTTTCCAGACCCTCACGGCTGCGCGTTGCGCGCCGAAGTGGTTGTGGCCTGGGCGCGGGAGCTGGCGCTGCTCCCCCGAACAGACCCTTGGGGACGCGCAGTTCGGAGAGCTTTCCGTCGAGCTCGATAATGAACGTTTCACGCTCGGGCGTGCCCGCGCTGGGTGCCGAGGCAGACGTGGCTGAAACGACGGACTGCCAACCCGGCAGAAACTTTTCTTCGAACCAGCGGGTCGAGTATTCGACGTTCTTGAACTCGTCGGTGGAAATGACGTCGCGGTACAGACCCATCGGGGTCGCGATGCCTTCGAGTCGGAGTTCGTCGAGTGCGCGTAAGGAACGTGCAATTGCTATGTCGCGGGTCGGGCCTGTCACGATGACCTTCGCCAGCATGGAATCGAAGGCCGACGTGACCGTGTCGCCCTGCTGGACGCCCGTCTCAATTCGCACCCCGTGGCCGAGCGGCCACTCGAGTTTCGTGATCGTCCCCTCCGAGGGCATCATGTCGCGTGTGGGGTCTTCCGACGTGAGGCGGAATTCGAATGAGTGCCCCACGGGTTCGGGCACCGCACTCATTGGCTCGCCATTCGCAATGATGATCTGCTCCCGCACGAGATCAATGCCCGTGACTTCTTCCGAAACGGTGTGCTCGACCTGCAAGCGTGGGTTAACTTCGAGAAAGAAGATATTGCCCGCAGCGCCATCCTCAACAAGGAATTCGCACGTGCCGAGGCCAACGAAGTCGGAGGCTTCGAACAGGGCCCGCGACCATTCAACAAGCGTTTGCTCCTGGGTGAGAGTCAGCCCCGGAGCCGGCGCTTCTTCAATGAGTTTTTGGTTGCGACGTTGGACCGAGCAGTCTCGAGTTGATGCAACGGCGAAATTGCCGTGCGCATCGCGCATGCACTGAGTTTCGATGTGGCGCGCCGTTTCGAGGAATTTTTCAACAAAAATGCCCTGCGGATTAGGTCCCGTTGTGGCGAAAAAGTGCGCCAGATCGTCGTCGTTGCGAATGATCGTGATGCCGCGTCCGCCACCACCGTCAGTCTTCTTCGTGACGATGGGGTAGCCCCAGCTCTCGACGAACGCCTCAACTTCCGCCCGCCCCTCAATGGCGTCCGAGATGCCTGGCACTGGCTGGACGCCCGCGCGTTCGGCCAGCTGGCGCGCCGAAATCTTGTCACCCAGTTCGCGCAGGGTGTGTGGGGAGGGGCCGATCCACGTCAGGCCGGCATCGAGAACAGCTGCCGCAAACTCCGGGATTTCGGAGAGGAAGCCGTAACCGGGGTGGATAGCAGTCGCACCAGAGCGCTGTGCGAGCCCGATGAGCTTGTCTCCGTTCATGTAGGTATCGCCGTAGCTGGCGCCGCCTAGGGCGTGGGCCTCGTCGGCAAAACGAGTGAATGGTGTGCCAAAATCTGCCTCGGCGTAGCCCACCACGGTAGGGATATCCATGTCTTTCGCCGTCCGGATCACGCGCATCGCAATCTCGGAACGGTTGGCAATCAAAATTTTCACGAGTTGTTGTCCTTTAATTAGTTAACTGACGGCTGTTTGGCCCGGCCGTATTCGACGAACATGGCGACGTCCGCTGGTGACACGTACGTCTCTTGGTCGCCGTGCAGAATGAGGTGTGCATCATCGGTGAGTCCGGCGATGGTTCCGGTCTTTCCGGCCACGGTGGCTTGGGCGCCGCGACCGTACAAGTTGTTGTTCAGCTCGGTGATGAGCTCGGATGCGCTGGCTGCTCGCGCAAATGCGTCAATTCGCTGCCCAAGGTGGGTGAGG
>JAAYGH010000240.1 GCA_012727825.1 Trueperella sp. | reverse complement strand
CGTCACCAAGGCGATCGAGGGACCCGCGCTCAGCGACGCCGTCGTGAGTGTCGCCGGGGGCGATGCGGTCTTCTCCCCGCGGCTCGCGGGGTTCGTGCTCGACGCGTTCGGCACGGCCGCCGCGGACACGGCCGTGCACGACGACGAGCTCGACCGGCTCTCGGCGCGCGAGCAGGAGGTCATGCGCCTCATCGCGCGTGGGTACACCTACAAGGAAGCTGCATCCGAATTGTTTATTTCTATCAAGACGATCGAAACTCACGTGTCGGCTTGCCTGCGTAAACTTCAGCTATCGAACCGTAAAGAACTATCTCGCTGGGCTGCGGCGCGAGGCATCGATTAGTCCGCTAACACTCAATAACGTTGACACCCACACTCACGTGAACGGCGAGGCCGCCGAGGGCCGTCTCCTTGTACTTTGACTGCATGTCTTTGCCCGTTTCACGCATGGTGATGATGACGTCGTCCAGCGACACCATGTGAGAACCGTCGCCGCGCATAGCCGTGCGAGTGGCAGCCACCGCCTTGATCGCCGCGATCGCGTTTCGTTCGATGCACGGGATCTGCACGAGCCCACCAATGGGATCGCACGTGAGGCCGAGATTATGTTCCATTGCAATTTCAGCGGCATTTTCCACCTGTGCCGGGGTGCCACCAAGTATGGCGGCCAGTCCGGCAGCTGCCATTGAGCATGCTGATCCCACTTCACCTTGGCACCCAACTTCCGCACCGGAAATCGAGGCCGTGGTCTTAAAAATCATGCCGATGGCGCCGGCCGTCAATAGGAACGTCCGCATGGCTTGCGCATCGAAACCCTCGACGAAATCCCGGCAGTAATGCATGACGGCCGGAATGATCCCCGCAGCGCCATTCGTCGGGGCGGTCACCACCCGGCCACCGCCCGCATTTTCTTCATTGACCGCGAGCGCGTAGAGCGTAATCCAATCCATGGCTCGGAGCGGATCATTCGTGCACGAGGGATCGGCGAGGAGTGAGGCATGCATGCCTGGTGCTCGGCGCATGACCTGAAGGCCACCGGGTAGGACGCCCTCGCGCTGATAACCGTTGCGCACACATTCCTGCATGACGCCCCAGATGGCGTCGAGGCCCTGATGGATCTCAATCTCGGAACGCATGGCAAGCTCGTTGGCCATTGCGACCTCGGCGATCGTCATGCTCGTGTTCTCGCAAATTTCAAGCAGGTCGCCAGCGGTTTTAAATGGGTAGGGCAAGTCGTTCGTGGGGGCGACTTCTTTGTCGGCGTCGTCGGCGCGGACCACGAACCCACCACCGATTGAATAGTATGTTTCGGCGAGGACTTCTTCGTTTTCCCGCCACGCTGCGAATGTCATGCCGTTCGGGTGGCCGGGAAGTTCAGATCGGCCCACGAGCGGGATGTGGGTGACGGGATCGAAGCCGATCGTCGTCGTCCCTTCACTCGTCGCCAGGTTCAGTCGATGCTCTGTGCGAACTGCGCTGATGGCCTCGTCAACCGCCATGGGATCGACGGTGGCTGGGTCCTCGCCCATCAGTCCGAGCATGACGGCCTTGTCGGTGCCGTGCCCAATACCGGTGGCGCCCAGCGAACCGTACAGTGTGCACACAACGCGAGTGACATGAGCGGGGAGTTTCTGCGCAAATAGCCGCGCCGCAAGCATCGGTCCCACGGTGTGCGACGACGACGGGCCGATTCCAATCTTGAACAAATCAAACACGCTCAGACTCATAGAATGACTCTACCGCCCTATGTGGGGCTTCACACGGTCAAGAACGGGGGAGACCACAGGGCACGGGTATGATGAAACCCGTGCGTGCCCTGTCTGTACGTGCATCAATCTGGAAGGAACCCCTGTGCCGAACCTAGTGATTGACGGAGCTAATCTCGCTATCGAGGAATCTGTTACTGGCATCGAACATTTCAAAACCAACCGCGACATCATTGCCTTGCGCGTAGATGGCGAGCTCGTCGATCTCGACATAGATCTCATGACGCTTGCACAAGGCGCACATGTTGAGGGGGTTTCGATCAACGAGCAAGATGGCTTGGACATTTTGCGCCACTCGGCCACGCACGTGCTGGCGCAGGCGGTGCAGAATAAGTTCCCTGACGTCAACCTCGGCATCGGTCCGTTTATCACCGATGGTTTCTATTACGATTTTGGCAACATCGATCCCGTGACTCCCGAGCTCCTCAAAGAGATTGAACGGGACATGATGCGGATCGTCAAGCAAGGCCAGCGTTTCGTGCGCAGGGTTATTTCCGACGACGACGCCCTGGTGGAACTTAAGGATCAGCCATACAAGCTGGAACTGGTTGATATGAAGGGTGGTTCTGACTCAGATAACGATCAGGCCGCCGAGGGTGCTTCGATCGAGGTGGGCGGCGAAGAGCTCACCATGTACGACAACGTCAACCGTAAGGACGAGGTTGTCTGGACCGATCTGTGCCGCGGACCGCACCTGCCCTCCACCCGACTTATTGGCAACGGTTTTGGGCTGACCCGCTCGTCGGCGGCCTACTGGCGCGGCGATCAGGCCAACGATTCGCTCCAGCGTATTTACGGCACCGCATGGCCGACCAAGGACGAACTCACGGCGTACAAGACTCGTATTGAGGAAGCGCAAAAGCGCGATCATCGCAAGCTCGGTAATGAGCTTGATCTGTTTTCATTCCCAGATGAGATCGGCTCGGGCCTAGCAGTCTTCCACCCCAAGGGCGGGATGGTTCGGATGATCATGGAGGAGTACTCGCGCAAACGTCACGTGGAGGCGCGCTACTCGTTCGTCAACACCCCGCACATCACGAAGGCCAATCTCTTTGAGATTTCCGGCCATCTCGATTTCTACGCGGACGGCATGTACCCGCCAATTCATATGGACGAGGTGAGGGACGCGGACGGTAACATCACCAAGCAGGGCCAGGACTACTACCTCAAGCCGATGAACTGCCCGATGCACAATCTCATCTACCGCTCGCGTGGACGTTCCTACCGTGACCTTCCGTTGAAGCTCTTCGAGTTTGGCACGGTTTATCGCAACGAGCCCTCCGGCGTCATTCACGGACTGACTCGTGCGCGCGGATTCACTCAGGACGACGCGCATATTTACTGCACTCGTGAACAGATGAAGGACGAGCTGACGACGTTGCTCGACTTCGTCCTTTCGCTGTTGAAGGATTACGGCCTCGAAGATTTCTATCTGGAGCTGTCGACCAAGGATCCGACCAAGTACGTGGGTGACGACGACACGTGGGAGGAAGCAACACGAGTCCTCGAAGAGGTGTGTACCTCATCCGGCCTTGATCTCGTTCCAGATCCTGAGGGAGCCGCTTTCTACGGCCCGAAGGTGTCGGTGCAAGCTAAGGATGCGCTCGGACGCACCTGGCAGATGTCGACAATCCAGCTCGACTTCAATCTTCCTGAACGTTTTGATCTGGAATACACCGCTTCCGATGGTTCACGTCAGCGCCCAGTCATGATTCACCGTGCTCTGTTTGGCTCAATTGAACGTTTCTTTGGTGTCCTTACCGAACACTATGCAGGCCAGTTCCCGGCGTGGCTCGCTCCGGTTCAGGTTCGATGCGTTCCGGTGGCGGAAGCGTTCAACGACTACCTGTTCGACGTTGCGGACAAGCTCCGTTCCCGTGGGGTCCGGGTCGAGGTTGATACTTCTGACGACCGCTTCGGCAAGAAGATCCGCAACGCATCGAAGGATAAGATCCCATTCACACTCATTGCGGGTGGCGAGGATGCCGACGTCGGGGCGGTCAGTTTCCGGATGCGCGACGGCTCACAGGACAACGGAATTCCGGTCGATGAAGCAATCGAACGCATCGTTGCCGACATCGACTCACACGTGAATCAGTGAGGTAATAATGCTTTCTCGAAGCGGACGTCCACTTGGCGAATTACTTTTTGGCCCGATCGCGAAGGCGTTCGTCAAAATGGGAATTAGCGCGAACACTGTCACGGTGGTCGGCGGTATAGCGTCGAGCCTGTCGGCCCTCATTTTCTTTCCAAACAACATGCTGGTTGTGGGCACGATTGTGACGTCGATTCTCGTGATCTTCGACAATCTCGACGGGCAGATGGCTCGCATGACGGGCACGAGCTCAAAATGGGGAGCCTTCCTCGATTCGACCATGGACAGGTTCTCGGATTCGGCGATTTTCGCGGCGCTCGCGTTATGGGGCTACCTCCATGCTGACGAAGCCGCGTCTTTCGCCGTCGTCACCGGCGCACTTGCTGCCCTCGTATTGGGCTCGATTGTGCCGTACGTGCGCGCCCGCGCCGAGGGTGTGGGGTACACGGCTTCGGTGGGCATCGCCGAACGCGCCGACCGGCTCCTTATTGCGCTCATTCTCATCCTTGCGACTATCTTTGGTGCGAGCCACTGGGTGATGGGGATTGGACTGTGGATTCTCGGTGGTCTTGCCCTGATTACGGTCATCCAACGCATGGTATTCGTGTACAAACAGATGAAAGAAGCGTCAGACGCGTGAATATCGTTGAGGTCTTCCGCCGCGCAGTAGGGCTCGTCAAGGTGCTGCCAGAACCGCTGGGGCGAGGAATTTTCCGTGCCATTGGCACCGTGGCCGGATGGTCGAACATGTCGGGATCGGTCCAAGTCCGGAAAAACTATCAACGCCTCGTCCCACTTCATTCGATGCTCGCGCAACGGCGCCGGTCGGCGAAAGCGCTACGCTCCTACATGGACTACTACTACGAAGCTTTCCGACTGCCTGCACTCACCCCACAACAGATTGGTGCCCGTGTGCGGCTTCAAAACGACGAGGGGCTCAGAGAACACTTTGCGCAGGGCAAATCTGCATCTGGCGCTTTGCTCCACATGGGCAACTGGGATTTGGCTGGTGCGTGGGCAACAGACCACCTCGCTCCGACGTTTTCCATTGCAGAAAAGTTGGAACCCCCAGAACTCTCGGACCTGTTTCTCAACTTCCGCAGAAGCCTCGGGCTCACGATCTATCAAACCGGTAAGGGCGCGGGCGCGATCTCTTCGCTCACGCGCGATATGCAGGACGGCGTAGCGTTTGTGCCGTTGCTCTGCGACCGGGACCTGTCGGCATCGGGCGTTGAAGTAAACCTTGCGGGTCATCCGGTTCGCGTGGCGGTGGGCGCCGCTTTGCTGGCACAGCGCACGGGGGAGCCGATGTACCCGGCAACGATCATTAACCAACGCATTGCCGACGACGATCGGGCCAAGCGAGCTGGAACGCGTAACGGTATCGTATGCATCATCGGAGATCCGATCTATCCGAATGTTTCACGCGATGCAGAGGCTCGCGTGCGGGAAGCCGATATCATTCGGATGAATCAAGAATGGCTCGATCAGGTCGAACCAATCTTGACGGAGCACCTGACCGATTGGCACATGCTCCAAAAAGTTTTCGTCGAAGACCTTGACCCCGAGAGACTCGCACGCGCTAGGCGCGCCGCTCCGAAGGAAGAGTTATGAAGATTGGAATAGCCTGCGGATATTCGTGGGACGTGCCCGGAGGCGTCCAATACCACTGCCGTGACCTCGCCCAAGAACTTATTGAGCGAGGGCATGAAGTCTCCGTGATCGCACCTGCAGAAGAAGAGCCTGCTGAGGACTTTGTCTATCCCGTAGGCGCGGCGATTCCGATCAGGTACAACGGCTCGGTTGCTCGGCTCTCGTTTGGGCCAAAAGTAAATCGCGAGGTGCGTAAGTGGCTCGCAGATGGCGACTTTGACGTGTTGCACGTTCACGAACCCTTCACTCCGTCCGTGTCAATGCTCGCGTTAATGAGTGCCACCTCGCCGGTCGTCTCCACTTTCCACACGGCAATGGATCGCTCCCGCATGCTGACAATGGCATCGGGCTTCATCGTTCCGATCCTCGACAAGATTCAGGCGCGCATCGCCGTCTCCGAAGAGGCCCGACGAACAGCCGTCCAACACCTCGGCGGGGACGCCTGGATCATCCCCAACGGAGTGTTCGTCAAGGACATGCAGATCGAGACCCTCGACGAGCGATTTACAGGAACGCCCGATGCGCCAACGCTTGCATTCCTCGGTCGGATCGACGAACCACGCAAAGGCTTGCCAGTGGTCGCCAAAGCTTTCCCAGCCATCCGTAAGGCGTACCCCGGTGTGCGGCTACTCGTGGCGGGTCGGGGTGAAACTGAGGTCGCGCGTGCAATGTTCGGCGAGCACGCCGAGGCCGTGGAGTTCCTCGGTGGAATTTCCGATGAGGACAAGGCATTGTTGCTCGGCAGTGCGGACATTTACCTCGCGCCCAATACCGGTGGCGAATCATTTGGCATCATCCTCGTAGAGGCCATGAGTGCCGGTGCGTTCGTGGTGGCCTCCGATATTCCGGCATTTCGTGCAGTGCTCTCGAATGGCGAGTTCGGCGCGCACTTTCGCAACGAAGACTCTGCTGATCTCGCGAGCGTCGTCAATGCCTCGCTCGCCGATCCTGAACGCCGCGAACAGATCGCACAGGCTGGAGCCGAGGCAGCTTGGCGGTTTGACTGGGGGACTGTGGCATCTCACGTCTTGTCGGTCTATGAGACAGCGATCAGGACGGCAAAGATTGAGGTGGACGACTCATGACCTGGTGGCAAATTCTCCTCCTTATCCTTGGCGTCCTACTCGTTGTCATGGGCATCGCCGCATCTCTTAAGGCACGTTCGCTCGACCGCGTCCATAAGAACGTCACCAAATCCCGGATCGCGCTCGAACGAGCACTCGTTGACCGAGCCCGCGCCGCACTCGAGGTCTCCCGCTCGGGGGTGCTCGACGTCGCGAGTGCCGTCGTCCTTGCGGATGTTGCTACCGAAGCGATCGAAGCGTCGGCGTATCCGATTGTCGATGACGGCTGGGAGGAGATCTCTATCGCAGATGACTCTGGGCGTGCGATTCAGCGGCGGTCACCAGATGTCGGCCCCGATCGACTGACGATCGAATCTGAGCTGTCGAGGGCACTGGGTCACAGCGTGGATGGACTCGACGAAACGAGCCCAGAACTTGGCCATCTTCATAATGCGCGAGTGGCCGTTCAGATGACCCGACGTTTCCACAATATTCACGTTTCACAGGCACGCAGGGTTCGAAAATCACGACTAGTTCGCATTCTGCGACTTCAGGGCACCGCTCCTGAACCGGTGACGGTCAACCTTGACGACCGGATAGCGCGTGAGTAGGACCTATCCGCCCAACATGATGCCCGCAGGAGCGTCGATTCTACCTGTGCCACCCGCGTGGCAACCAGCACGCAAGCACAGTTCCACCTTTTACATCGTGGTCATTGCCGCGATCGTCATCGGCGTTCTTGCGTTCCTCAACGTGTTACCCATGCTCCTGGAGTCGGCTGGAATCACCGGTTTCTTTACGTCGGCACTGCTTGCTGCGATCCCACTGGCCGTGACTTTCGTCTTCGTGTTCGCCATCGACCGATTCGAGCCAGAACCCACATGGCTCTACGTCGCTGCCCTCCTGTGGGGTGGCGGTGTTGCCGTCGTGCTCGCACTCGCAGGCAATTCGTGGTGGCACGATGAACTGGCCCCCGCGCTTCTCGGCCAGAACGCCTCGCAGAATGACATTATGCGCTTTACCGCGTCTGTTGGGGCACCCGTGGTCGAAGAATTCGCCAAGGGGCTGGGCATCATTTTAATCTTCTTGATGTTCCGCAAGCACTTTAACGGGCCAGTCGACGGCATCGTATACGGCGCTATCATCGGGGGCGGCTTCGCTTTCACCGAAAACATTTTGTACTTCACCGCTTACTACGAGCAGCTGGGTGAACTATTCAAGATTCGGTTCCTCGATGGTCCTCTAAGCCACGATGCCTACACGGCGTTTTTCGGTTTCTTCATCGGGTTCGCTGTATATTCGCGGTCGAAGGCATCAATCCTCCTGTGGTTTATCCCAGCGATGATCGGCTCGATGTTCTTTCACTACACGAATAATGATGGCCTGTACTGGATGAGCTATGACCAGTACAGGTTCGTCAACAATGTGCCCATTGCGATTCTCATCATCGCGATGGTGCTCTACAGCCGGAACCACGAAGTGACGGCGGTGCGCGATGGGCTGCGGCCATACGTGAATTCGGGTTGGGTGAGCTCCCAGGAGGCCAATATGGTGCTCTCGTTGCGCGAACGAGAGAACGCAAAGAAATGGGCGGAGCAGTCCACCCGCGCGCAAGGTGCACCGCAGGGTGTCGGACGGACGGCGATGAACACCTTTCAGATGGAGCTAGTGCAGCTTGCACATGAACGCACACGCCACGAACGGCTGCGGACCGTCGGCTCCACCATGTACCTTGACAGCGCGAACGACAAGCTCGCATACGTGAACCACCTGCGTTCGGGCTTTGCGCTCAGGTGAGCACTGACGAATGGCCCCTTGACTCGGACGGCTTCCCACATCGTGAGGCCGGCCGGTGTATCGTCTTCAATCCGCGCGGCGAAATTTTGCTCATCTTGGGCCACGATATCGACGATCCCAACTATCGTTGGTGGTTTACCCCGGGCGGGGGCACCGAGCGAGGGGAAACGCAACGAGAGGCGGCTTCGCGTGAACTCGGGGAAGAGACGGGCCTCGTCGTCGATCCACATCGCCTTGTCGGTCCCGTTCTCGATCGGCGGTCCTCCTTTCATTTCCTTCGTAAGACACGCAAGCAGGACGAGCTGTTCTATCTCGTGACGATCGACGCCGACGAGCAGGCACGTATCGATTCCCGAGCACATGTCATGCTCACCGATCAGGAAAAGACCCTTCTGGTCGATATGAGATGGTGGGATCTCGACGAATTGGCGGCCTTAGCAAGGACGGGCCACTACGTGTTCCCCGACGGGCTTGCCGACATGGCGCGAGGCTGGCTCGAGGGCTGGGACGGCGAACTCATCATCCGCATTGAGGAATAGTCGGACGGTGGCGGTACAATACCGCTAGATCATACAAAGGAGTTTTTGTGGCAGGACATTCTAAGTGGGCAACAACCAAGCATAAGAAGGCAGCAAACGATGCCAAGCGTGGCAAACTGTTTGCACGCCTCGTGAAAAACGTTGAGGTGGCAGCGCGAACTGGTGGCGCCGATCCTGATGGAAATCCCACCCTGTACGATGCCATCCAGAAGGCGAAGAAGAACTCTGTGCCTAACGACAACATAGACCGCGCCGTTAAGCGTGGTTCTGGTGAAGACGGTGGCGGCGTCAACTACGAATCGATCATGTATGAGGGATACGGCCCGGGCGGCGTCGCCATCCTCATGGAGGCACTCACGGACAATCGCAACCGCGCCGCGACCGACGTCCGTGTGGGACTGACCCGCAACGGTGGAACGCTCGCAGAGCCGGGGTCGGTGTCGTACATGTTCCATCGAAAAGGCGTTGTCGAAGTGGACAAGGAAGGCAACGACGAGGATGAACTCCTCATGGCTGTCCTTGATGCTGGTGCTGAGGAACTTAACGACGAGGGCGAGGTGTTCGAGATCCTCTCCGAGCCCAACGACGTCGTAGAGGTCCGCAAGGCCCTGCAGGCCGCCGATGTCGACTACAACTCCGCAGAAGTTCAGTTCGTTCCCTCGGTCAAGGTCGAGGTCGACGCGGCCACTGCGCGCAAGGTATTCGACTTGCTTGACGCACTTGAGGATGTGGAGGATATCCAGAACGTCTTTTCCAATGTTGACCTGTCGCCCGAGGTGGCTTCCGAATTGGAGGCAGACGCCTAGTGCGCATCATGGGAGTCGATCCTGGCTTGACGCGATGTGGGATCGGGATCGTCGAATCGAACGGCGGCCGTCGAATATCGATGGTCGCCGTCGACGTCGCACGCACGAAACCCGAGATGGCTCCACACCATCGGTTGCTGATGATCTGGAACGAGGTCGAACACGCGATCAAGGTGTACAAGCCAGATGTCATCGCGGTCGAGCGGGTCTTTGCGCAGGCAAATGTGCGCTCAGTGACGGGCACGGCTCAGGTTGCGGGCATCGTCCTACTCGCGGCTGCAAAAGCGGGCTTGCCGCTAGGGATGCACACACCATCAGAAGTGAAGGCCGCAGTGACCGGCAATGGTCGTGCTGAGAAAGCGCAAGTTCAGCTCATGGTCCAACGCATTCTGCGGCTCGATGATCCTCCACGCCCCAGAGACGCCGCGGATGCTCTTGCGATCGCCATTTGCCATGCGTGGCGAGGAGGCGCCCTCCACATGGAGGATACTGACCGGTCCCAACACGGCGGCGCCGGAATGCTCCCGCGTGCCGAAGGCGCGGACTTGACGCCCGCACAGCGGATGTGGGCCAACGCCGAACGCATGTCGCGCAGACACGGTGCGGTAGAGCCGAAGGCTCCCTAGACCTTCATCCGCCGCTGGCGTAGGCGTGCCTCGACCGCGCCTAGCGCCAGGCCACTACAATCAAACATGTGTTCGAATCGGAGGAACGATGATTGCATCTTTGCGCGGACCGGTCACTCGCATCACTGCTCAAGGCGCCGTGATCGAAGCCGGAGGAGTTGGCTACCTCATTTTGGCCACCCCCGAGACTCTGGCAGGCCTGCGCATCGGCGATGAGGCATACCTGCACGTCTCGATGGTTGTATCCCGTGAGAACGAGCAGACGCTGTATGGTTTTGCCGACGACGACGCGCGGGAGGTTTTTGAAATCCTCAAGACGGTGTCGGGCATTGGCCCACGGTTGGCTCTCCAGATTCTCTCGGCCCTGCCTCCCAACGATTTACGGCGGGCAATTTCAACGGACAATGAGGCGACGCTCGTGCGCGTGCCGGGTATCGGTAAGAAGACCGCACAGCGCATGCTCCTCGAACTCGAGGGCAAGCTTGGTCCCGCCGTCGGAGAAGCGGAACCGAGCGCGCCGGAATCGGATTCGGACACCGATGTCATTGAAGCACTCGTGCAGATGGGCTGGAAAGAGCACGATTCCTCCGTGGCGCTCGCCGAGGCTCACAAGCAAATTCCGGGTGGCACGGTGGCACAGCTACTCCGGGCAGCGCTTCAAGCACTTAGTCAGCGTAGGTAGTAGATGAACGAATACACGAATTCAGACGCGAACGATATTGAACGAGCACAAGAGGCCGCGCTCCGCCCGAAGGTTCTCGCGGAGTTTGTCGGTCAGGAAGTGGTGCGCGAGCAACTCTCGCTCGTCCTCGAGGCAGCCGTGCGCCGCGAAGCTCCGTCTGACCACGTCCTGTTGGCTGGCCCGCCAGGACTGGGAAAGACGACGCTCGCGATGATCATCGCTGCCGAAATGAGCGGTGCACTCCGACTGACCTCGGGTCCTGCTATCCAGCACGCAGGCGATCTCGCTGCGGTTCTGTCCTCCCTCCAAGAAGGCGACGTGCTGTTCATCGACGAGATCCATCGCCTTGCGCGTACGGCTGAGGAAATGCTCTATTTAGCGATGGAAGATTTCCGTGTGGACGTCATGGTCGGAAAGGGTCCAGGTGCAACGTCAATCCCGCTACCACTGCCACCCTTCACCGTCGTCGGCGCAACAACCCGCGCAGGCATGCTCCCAGCGCCGTTACGCGACCGCTTTGGATATACCGCCCAGCTCGACTTCTATTCTGTGCCCGAGCTCGCCACGATCGTGGAACGTAACGCGATTAAACTCGATGCTGAACTCGAACCCGCCGCCGCACATGAGATCGCCTCGCGCTCGCGTGGTACGCCGCGAGTTGCAAACCGCCTCCTTCGGCGGGTTCAAGATTGGGCGCAGGTCAGGGGGAGTGGAGTGCTCGATCTTGAGGCTGCCAAAGCAGCACTCAAGGTTTTTGAGGTGGATGAGAAGGGGTTGGACCGGCTCGATCGAGCTATTTTGGATGCACTGTGCACGCGATTTAAAGGTGGGCCAGTTGGCCTGAGCACATTGGCGGTCTCGGTTGGCGAAGAAAAAGACACCGTGGAAATCGTGGCCGAGCCGTATCTCGTGCGCCAAGGTTTTATTGTGCGAACCCCGCGCGGACGCATGGCAACCGAGCTCGCGTGGACGCACCTAGGTCTCACACCACCGGAAGCAACTCTGTTCTCCTGAACGGTTTCGTGACTGGCTCCACGGCACCTCTTCTTTAGCCTCTTCGCCTTTGTGAGTAGACTCGTGAAGTTAATGCGAAAATGAAAGAGAGGCAGACCAAGCATGGAAATGATCATTCTGATCCTCATGTTGGTAGGGCTGTTCTGGTTTATGAACCGCGGCGCCCGCAAAGCCCAGCAAAATCAGATCGACCAGCGTTCCGAAGCCCTTGTCGTCGGCAATAACGTCGTCACCCAATCCGGATTCCTTGGACGCGTGGTTGATATTGACGGCGACGCCGTCACACTCGAATCGCCGGCGGGAGACGAGTCCGTCTGGTTGCGTACGGCTGTCGTGTCAAAGATGGATATCCCGTTCGAGGTGTCGGAATTTGATGCCGAGGAGGACGGCGTGTTCGACGCCGAGCACGCAGATGAGTCCAGCACCCCGTCCCAATCTGATAGCGGCCGTATCACCAACGCTTCGCCGTTCATCGATGATGACGGTCACCACACCAAAAACTAGTTTCTAGGCGCAGTTCAAAGGAACGTCCGTGTCTTTATCTCTTCAGGATGAGGATGGTCAGCCCAAGCCAATTCGGCGGCTGATCATCCTCGCCATTCTCCTTGCGGCCCTCATAGGTTCGCTCGTTGCAGGGACTGTCACTTCTGACACGACCCGCTTCACACCCGATCTGGCACTGGATCTTGAGGGCGGTACGCAGATTATTCTGACGCCCGTGACCACCGATGGCTCAGAAGTGTCGAACCAAGACATTCGCGAGGCAATCAACATTATTCGCCAGCGCGTGGATGCCACCGGCGTGGCCGAAGCAGAAATCACTGCGCAGGGTGGTTCGAACATCATCGTGTCTTTGCCAGGCCAGCCAAGCCAGGAGACACTCGATCTCGTTCGTACGTCAGCTGTATTGCGTATGCGACCCTCACTCACGATTCTCGATCCAGCTCCGCTCAATGCAGCTGACGTGGTGGGCGCACTAGGCCCCGAGGCAACTGATCTCGATCCAGCCACAATGACACCCGAGGACGTCGACTCCGCAGTACGCCAGCTGGCAGACATCAACGGCGACGGGCAACTCGCCACAGAACCTGGGCAAGCACCGACGAGCCCGTCGGATCAGGCATGGATCACGGAACAGCTCCTTTACGATGCCTACACTCTCGACTGTACGGTCCCGGACACGCGGCCGGCTGCAGAAACGGATAACCCGAACTACGGCGTCGTTGCTTGTAGTCTCGAAGACCAAACGAAGCACGTGCTTGGCCCCGCTGAGCTCGACGGATCGAATTTGACGACCGCCTCGTCGTCACCGGCGATGAATCAGCAGGGCATTCCCACTGGCGGGTGGG
>JAAYGH010000239.1 GCA_012727825.1 Trueperella sp. | reverse complement strand
CTTTGGGCCACGAAGGGTGCGGCTTGTTTCATCGTTGTTTCGAATCTAACAGGTATCAATTTGTTGAGAGCTTGATCCCCGATTCTTCCCGCGGAGGGATGAACTCCATTCGCTCTCTGTCGGGTCAGGCTCGGGCAGCTGCAATTGCGGCCGCAACGATCTCCGGATCCGTCACGTCACGGGTGGATGCGCCGCCACCCGGTCCCGCGGGTCCGGTGGGGATTTGTGTGCGTGCGGATAGGTGTACATCGTAGATGCCGAATTTGTGCAATTCCGCCACATCGTCTGGGAGCACTCCGCCGCCAGCCATGACCACCACGAGATCCGACTCCGCCTTCGCCAATCCGGACAGTTCCGACTGTAGTTTCATGAGGACGTGTGCACCCTGACGCGCAGTGTCCGCCCCGCCGGAGGTCAGCACGCGATCGATACGTGCACCATAGGCTTCCGTATCGCGCCTGCCACCGAGCGAGTGAATCTGCTCGGCGAGCTGGCGGGTGCTCACGCCCGCACCTAGCAGCACGTCAACACACCGATGAATCGTCACGTCCGCGTGCGGGTTTTCCGCACGCGCGGCACGTGCCCAACTCCGTATCGCGTCCACATCAAGTGCGCCCGAATCATTTGTGAGCGCCCCGACGGCGACGCCCGCGGCACCCGCCCCAATCGCCCGCCGCACATCGCGCTCGACGACCGCACGTTCGGCGTCGTTGTAAACGAAATCGCCAGGCCTCGGACGAATCAGCACCTGAACGGGAATGCCCACGTCGACTGACTCCTCGATCACGCCGGTCGATGGAGTGAGACCACCGACCTCGAGGGCGGAACACAGTTCCACGCGGTCAGCGCCGAGCTCGTAGGCGATGCGCGCCCCTGCGACGTCTTGAACGGCAATTTCGATCATCATTCCACCTGTGGGTCGGGGTCGACCGTGACGGACGGTCGATAGGTCGTTGACGGACATGCTAAACGCGAGGGGTTCTGGTCGCATACGAGGGGAAATTCCCCTCGCGTTTAACCGAAACCCCTCGCGTTTGCGATGGACATGGCTAGGTAGGTGTTACTTGCCTAGGATGTCACCCAGCTTGAACGCGCGGATGGGGTTCTTCACCGTGAGCTCGTAGATCGCCTCAACTGCTTCATCCATCTCGAGGCGGTGCTCGGCTACGAGCTTGGCCACGTAACCGGAGTCAACGCGGCGAGCAACATCGTGGCGAGCCGGGATCGAGAGGTATGCACGCGTGTCGTCGATAAAGCCGGATGTGCGTGTGAAGCCTGCCGTTTCGGTGATCGCACCGCGGAAGCGAGCCATCGCCTCAGGCGCGTCGATGAACCACCACGGAACGCCAATGAACACGGACGGGTAGAACCCGGCCAGCGGAGCGAGTTCACGCGAGTAGACGGTCTCGTCCATCGTGAACGGGATGAGCTGGAGGTTCTCCGAGTGACCGAAGTCGGCGAGGGCCGGCTGTAGGTTGTTGGTGAACTCAGTCTTCAGCGGGATGTCTGTTCCCACGTCCGCGCCGTACTTTTCAAAGGTTGGCGTGTGATGGTTACGGTATACGGCTGGATGGAGCGTCATGACGAGGCCGTCTTCGGTGGCCATGCGAACCTGCTCGTACATCATCGAGCGGCGCAGGGCGTCCGCGTCTTCTTGGCTGACCTTGCCAGCCAAAGCCTCCTTGTAGATGCGTTCGGCATCGGCATCCGAGAGGCGTGCTGTACCCGGATCGCGGTGCGAATGGTCGGTCGAAATCGCGCCATTTTCCTTGAAGTAGGCGCGGCGGTTCTCCATGGCGTCGTTGAAGCCAGCCCACGTCGTCGTGTCCACTCCCGACACCTCAGACAGAACCTTCATCAGCTGCGGCCAATCCTCGCGCGCAGGTTCAAGGTACTTGTCAGGGCGGAAGGTTGGGCGCACTTCGCCGTCGAAATCTGGATCATCCTTGATCTGCTTGTGGTAGCGCAGGTCGTCAGCCGGATCGTCCGTCGTCGCAATGAAGGCAAGCGGGAAGCGCTTATACAGGGCGCGCGGGCGGAACTCTGGGGTCTCGAGTTTCTCAGCGATTGCGTCGTAAATCTCGTCGGCTGTATCTTCAGACGGGCGAACACGGATATCGAAGAAATCGTAGAGTTCGTTTTCCATCCAGTATTTGACGGGCGTACCGCGGTAGAGCCACCAGTGCTTGAACAGTAGGCGGAACGCGGTTCGTGAATCTTCTTCCGAAAAGTCCTCCTGGCCAACGCCGAGTTTGGACAGTGGAATACCGTGGTTGTGAAGCATCCGGTTGACGTAATGATCAGGGGTGATGAGCAGCGACGTCGGATCCTTGAACGGGGTGTCCTCGGCGAGCCACTCTGGTGGCACGTGACCGTGCGGGGAGATGATGGGCTCATCTTTAATCGTGTTGTGTAGCTGACGTGCGATGTCTCGGGTTGTGGGATCGGCCGGGAACAGGCGATCAGGGTGCGGTTGGAGTTTCATAGGTGCCTTCCTGTTGGCGTGGCCTGCCTATTGGCGAGGTGACGGATCATCGGTGATCCGATCTATATCTAAGGATAGAACGTCGGGATCGGATATCCCACCGTTTCGCGAAGATAAATAAAAGTTTCGCAAATTCGAATCGGGTTTGACCAACTGTCAGATTTTTATGGGACTATAGTCGGTTATTTGCGCAGGTGTGGCGCATGTCGTATAAAGTTTTTCCGCACCATTAAATATTTTGATATTTAGGTTTCCCTGCCATCTTGCGGTTTCGGCGCCCTCTTGCCGGGCGTCTTCGCGACCAATGTGCGAATTGTCGGATTGCCGAGATCGGCTGAAGCGTTGCCTTTGGCGTGTGATCGAGCAGGGGAAAATTGCTACGCTCGACTCATCTCGTGATATCCGCTGGTAGTGTTAGGGATCACGAGCGTCAACGCAACGTTGCGAAACGCATCACATACGTCCACGCGTGATGTGGACTGCACAGTCCATTCACAGTAAGGAGTTCCAATGACGAAACGTTGGAGACTTCTCGCCGTACTTGCTAGTACGCTACTCGTCCTCACCGGTTGTGCCGGTTTTGGCGGTATTCGACTAGACCGCGTCGGTGAAGAAGACACCGTGTAATATTTCAAGGTTGCTCTGAATCAAACAGAGAGCCACCCGTCCTATATTGCCCTCGAAGCATTTTCTGATGATCTCAACGAGAAGACCGATGGTCGCTACGTCATTGAGGTCTTCCCGAACGAGCAACTCGGCTCCCAGCAGGAAGTCCTGCAGATGGTGAAGTCCGGCGCTATTGAGATGGCGATCGTGTCCGGCACGCAGCTCGAGAACGTCAACAGCGACTTCCGAGTGCTGAACATGCCGACGACGTTCAGCTCGATCGCGCACCAGATGGACGTGCTCCAGCAGCCGGAGATCGTTGGCGATCTGTTTGCCTCGCTCGAAGAAGACGAGAACATCACCGTGTTGGGTGGCTACACCCAGGGCGAGCGCCACATCTACACCACGTTCGGCCCGGTCACGACACCGGAGGATCTCGCAGGTCAGAAGATCCGCGTGCAGGAATCCGACATGCATATCCGGATGATCGAGCTCATGGGCGGATCGGCAACGCCGCTGTCCTACGGCGAGGTCTACTCGGCATTGCAGGCAGGCGTCCTTGACGGTGCGGAGAACAACATCGTCTCGTACCTGACCGCCCGCCACTTTGAGGTTGCGCCGTACCTGTCCTACACCACCCACCTGGTGGGCTTGGATTACATGATCATGCGCCATGATCTGCTGCAGGCAATGCCTGAGGCAGATCATGAGCTGCTGTACGAGGCGTGGTACGACTCAATGGACTACCACACCGAGTTGTGGCTAGAGGAAACTGAAGCGGCTAAGGCAGAGACCGAAGCTGGCGGTGCATCCTTCCACGAGGTCGACAATGAAGCCTTCAATGAAGCACTCCAACCGATCGTCGACCAATACGTATCCACGGATTACCAGAAGGAACTCTTCGAAGCGATCCGCTCTGCAGACACAGAAGGGAGCGGTAACTAATGAACGCTGTGTTTAACGGTCTCAACCGTATCCTGCAGGTCCTTTCCGCCATTCTCTTCACCTTGCTGGTGTTGGCGACGACCTGGCAGGTCTTCTCCCGCCTCGTTCTCAACTCGCCGGTCACCTGGTCGGAAGAGCTGGCGAAGATGCTTTTCGTGTGGCTGTCCTTCCTGGGCGCCGCACTCGTCTACGGCGAACGCGGCCACATGGCCGTTGAGTACGTCGCCCGCAAGTTCGACGAGAAGAAGGAGCGCGGCTTCGCGATCTGGACTCACGTCGTCTCGCTCGTCTTCGCGCTGATTGTTCTCGTGTGGGGTGGCTGGAACGCCGCCATGAACGCGTGGTCACAGAACCTGACGGCACTGCCCATCAACATCGGTTCGGTCTACCTCGTGATGCCGATTGCCGGCGTTGCGATTGTCCTGTACGCGATCTATCACATCATCGAAATCTCAGCAGGACGCGAATCGAACTACCCGATTCCGGAATCTGAGGTAGCGGCCGCCGAAGGCGAAAAGATGGCCCAAGAGGCTGAGAAGGATCTCCACCTCGACGAGGAAGGTCGCTTCATCGAAGATGAGGAAGAGGCCAAGAAATCTCACGTGACCTATCACAACGAGGGTGACGTCGCCGTGGATGAGTCCGATCGCCAGAAGGGAGCAGACAAGTGACACCTACAGCTGCCGCAGGTCTGATCCTGCTCATTGGAATCATCGTCCTAATCGCCACCTCGGTGCCGATCGGTATCGCAATCGGTCTGCCGACCGTCGTCGCCGCAATGGCCGTCATGGCCCCAGATGTGGCCGCCATGTCCATCGCGGGTCGAATGTTCACCGGCGTTAACTCGTTCTCGCTGCTAGCGATCCCGGTCTTTATCTTGGCGGGAGTCCTAATGAATCAGGGCGGTATCGCCGCCCGCCTCATCGACGCAGCCAAGGTGCTCGTTGGCAAGCTGCCAGCAGCCATGGCCCAGACAAACGTCGTGGCCAACGGCCTGTTCGGCTCGGTCTCGGGTGCTGCAGTTGCTGCTGCCTCCGCTATCGGAACCATCATGAACCCGCGCATGGTCAAGGATGGCTACTCGCGCGCCTACACCGCGGCCGTCAACGTCGCATCTGCGCCGTCGGGCATGCTCCTGCCGCCGTCGAACACGTTCATCGTGTACTCGCTGGTCTCCTCGACCTCGATTGCCGCGCTGTTCATGGCCGGCGTCGGACCGGGCCTCCTGTGGATTATCGCATGTCTGAGCGTGGCGGTGCTGCTGTACTACCGCTACGAGAAGGGCAACGTCGTCCAGCCGGACGAGCGCCCCTCGGCCAAGGTCATTGGCATCACCCTGTGGCGTGCCTTCCCGTCGCTGTTGATGATCATCATCGTCATCGGCGGTATCCTCGGCGGACTCTTTACCGCAACTGAATCCTCGGCCATCGCCGTGGTTTACTGTCTGATCCTCGGGTTCCTCTACAAGAACATCAAGATCTCGGATCTGCCAGGCATTCTCGTGAACGCGACGCGCACGACCGCCGTCGTCATGCTTCTCGTGGCAGTGTCCTCGGGCCTGTCCTGGGTCATGGCGTTCGCTCGTATCCCGGACATGATCGCAAGCGGACTGCTCTCGATCACGGACTCCAAGACGGGCATCTTGATCATCATCATGATCATCCTGCTCCTCGTTGGTACGTTCATGGATCCGACCCCGGCAATCCTCATCTTCGTGCCGATCTTCCTGCCGATTGTGACGGAGCTGGGTGTGCACCCGGTTCACTTCGGTGCGATGGTCGTCATGAACCTCTCGGTTGGCGTGATCACGCCGCCGGTGGGCAACGTGCTCTTCGTGGGCGCGAAGGTCGCAGGCTTGAGAATCGAACCGGTTGTTACAAAGCTCTGGCAATTCCTCGTGGGAATTATCCTGGCTCTTTTCGTGGTCGTGTTCGTTCCCGCGGTCTCGCTCTGGCTCCCCGAAGTCGCTGGACTCATCTAGTGTCGGCTCGCTAGCGAAGCAATAAGGGAAGGCGCGGTACCAATTGGTACCGCGCCTTCCGTTTGCCCTGATATGGGGGAATCTTAGGTAGTCACTGTCTTAAGGCACGCGCTCGACGGAACACATCATTGGTGACGGAGAAAATTCTGAGCGAGTTGCGTAAGGGTGGGCTTGAGGAAAGACTCCGAGCTACCAGGAGCTCACCACATTTGCGAGCAGAACACCGCCGACAATGATCGCGAGTAACCCAAGGGCCATCAGCCCAAATAGGCCGGCGTTCGCGCGGAGCCGGTTCGTGAGGGCGCGTCGGTCTGATGGCCCCACCTGGAGTTGCTCGCCCAGGTTGGAATAGTCGGGCCGCGCAGTATCCCGCCCGGAGGCGGCGTCCATCCCCGCCAGCGGATCCGGCTTGCCTGCGGGGTTAGCGCCTGCGCGATTGCCATCAACGAATTCGTCACCAGTGTTTTCGCGAGCTGCCATTAGTTCCACTGCTCCTCGTCGCGCTCCTCGGACCAGTTCGTGTGGAACGAGCCGTCCATGTCCACGCGGCGGTAGGTGTGCGCACCAAAGAAGTCGCGCTGCGCCTGGATGAGCGAAGCGGAGAGACGAGGCGAGCGAACGCCGTCGTAATACGCAAGTGAGCTAGAAAATGCCGGAACCGGAATGCCAGCGTTCACCGCTGCGCCGACGACGCGCCTCCACGCCGCAACCGACTTATCGATCTCACCCACGAAG
>JAAYGH010000238.1 GCA_012727825.1 Trueperella sp. | reverse complement strand
CATCATCGTTTTCCAGGTTCTGGTGCTCGTCCCCTTCGCATTTTTGATGCTGGATAGGCAGACGGTCGTTGATGCGGGACCTCGATGGAAATTGCTCGTG
Organism: Trueperella sp.; assembly: GCA_012727825.1. GTDB lineage: Bacteria > Actinomycetota > Actinomycetes > Actinomycetales > Actinomycetaceae > Trueperella. The sequence continues at coordinate 14,956 of JAAYGH010000238.1, read as the reverse complement.
AGCTCGTTTACACAGCCACCACTTGTGGCGGTGTTCGCGGGACTTTTACTCAACCTGTCGGCGTGGGATGTTCCCGAGCTGATCACAGTACCGGTGGATGCGCTCGCGAATACCACGGTGCCGCTCATGATGGTTGCGCTTGGAGTGTCGCTCGCGTCGGCGAAGATTCTGCGGCTGAATCGCGATAATTTGCCGTTGTTTACGGCGATCGCGTTCCGAATTCTCGTGAGCCCGATTATTACGTTTGTGATTGCGAGTATCCTTGGACTTGAGGGGTCGATGTTATTGGCCGCGATGGTGGTCTCCATCTTTCCGACCGCGAACAATCTCTTTGCCATTGCACACCGGTACGAAGTAGGCGTGGCGTTCACGCGCGATGTCTCGGTGATTACCGCGCTCGGATCTATGCCCGCTCTTATTGTGATTGCGGCGATTTTTCATGTGTAGAGCAACATTCAGACGGAGAATGAGGTGACGGATGGATAGGGGACGGCGGTTCGAGACGGGCAGTATTCGCAACATGTCCGGCGATGCGATGCGCAATGCCGCGCCTGCGATCCTGTTGGCAACGGGCATCATCCAGTACGTTGGTGCGTCGATCGCGGTGACGTTGTTCGCCGTTGCCTCCGCGAGCGCGGTGGCGTGGGGCCGTGTGGCGGTCGGTGCGATCGTCATGATGGCGTGGCGCCGACCGCGCATCGAGTGGCGAAAGCTCTGGCGACCGGCCGTTCTTGGACTCGCGCTCGTGACGATGAATATCTTGTTTTACCAAGCGATTGATCGGATCCCGCTGGGCACCGCCGTCGCACTTGAGTTCATCGGGCCCGTGCTGTTGGCTGCGGTCACCGGGAGAAATTGGCGAATCTGGACGGGCATCGTCTTCGCGGCAACTGGAGTGTTCATGATCTCGTGGATCGGCGTGGACATGAACGAACCGGGCGTGGCGGCAGGCGTCGGGTTTGCCGTTGCGGCTGGTGCAGCATGGGCGCTCTATATGTGGATGGGGTCCAAGGTGGCTACCGCTGGTGTTGGGCCGGATTCGCTTGCCATCGGGATGGCGATCGGTGCAGTTGTGTATATTCCGCTCGCGATCCCAAGCTTCGGCGTGATCCTCACTGACCCCAAGTTGCTGGCACTCATGGTGGCGGTGGGCTTGTTCTCCTCCGTAGTTCCCTACTTCCTTGAAGTCACGATCCTCACAAAGGTGCCAGCTTCGACTTTTGCGCTGTTGAACTCCCTCTATCCGGCCACGTCGCTCGTGGTGGGCATGGTGATGCTCCGCCAGTTCCCAAACCTAGGGGAGATTGGCGGACTCGTGCTGATCTCAATCGCCGTTATTTTCGTGACGTGGAATCCGGGCAGGCAGCGGATCCCTCGGGCGTAGGTGTTCCCGGTGGTGCTGCGAGGGCTGATCCGCGTGACGTGCACCGCGATTCGTCGACCTAAATTTCCGCTCATCGGCCTCGCCCGCTATACTTTTCTCGATATGGAACACCAGAAAGCCCCGCTGTTTGGTGTCCCAGTTCGAGACTTTCGGGTCTGGGCGGGCCTCTAGCTCAACTGGTTAGAGCTCCGGACTTTTAATCCGTAGGTTGTGGGTTCGAGTCCCACGGGGCCTACCGCCACCCCGGCACCTCAATATGAGGTGCCGGGGTTTTTCATTCAGGGTGCGTCGCGGACGTTGGCTCCTGTTAAGTATCTGAAGTCGCGTCCGATACTCGGTGGTGCCCTCCGCCCTCACGAACATCGACCGGCCATCACCATCCGCGCTAGTGGACGCACCATAAATTCACAATCACCTAAATTATGGTGCGTCGGTTTCAATTAGGTACGTCGGCCAGCGCGCGAAAACATTCGCCATATCCGAAGCGGCATGTGGTCTCGCCCGGTTGTGTTCAGAAGATAGGTCCTAGGAGCGCGATGTCGTTGTATAGAGGATATCGAGCTCCCAGCGCCTATCTTATGAACGTGGTTGGGATAAGCCTGTTGAGATCAGGCTGTCGAGAGGACGTAGTTGAGACATGGCTGTCGAAATAGAGTGGTTGGGATCAGGCTCTCGAGATTTGGCAGTCGAGCTAACGCGGGTATGACCTCACGATAGAGCCTACGGAATTAAATTCACGAGGTTGAGATAGCACCGCACGCGCGCCGGTGTGCGGCACTGGTGGCGACAGATTCGCGGGCCTGCGACTTTCTCGCGCAACATCCCACATGGGAGCGTCTTTTGCGAGAGAATAGAGTCAAGTAATTGGAGGCAATCATGACTCAGCCACGTAGGCCAGCCCAGCTCAAGCCCGACCAGGTCGAAATGATCGAAGGGGAGGCGGATACAGCCACCACCTCGGAGCTTGCACACACGTCTGCTCAGGCGATCGTTCCTCTCGGCACGGTCCGACAGGAAGAAGATGATGTCATTAAACGCGTGCAGGATTTGGTTCGCGAAGAAGGCATTGATGTGATTGCCGAGTCGTGGATGAATTCGCATGAAGGATCGTTGCCGGGCACGTTGTGGCGCGGATTCCTGCTTTCGGAATGGATCCGCCGCTTTCCGGACGAGGCAGATCTTCGTTACGCGGCCGCAAAGAAGGCCGTGAGCGAAGACGAGCCCGAGAAGCTCGATCAGGTTCTGTCGCCCCGCGAGGTGCGTACAAAGTGGGACGAAGTGTTTAAGGGCAACTTCCGCGGCGACTTTGCTGATGTGCTCCGTAGCTCTGCCCGTTTGACGGACTTCATGGGCCGCGTTCAACCCACGTGGATTGTCGATGACGAGCACGAGCTTGCCACCGAAGTCACCAGGCGTGACACGGCGATGCTCCGAGTTTCTCAAGACTTCCAGATAGCTGGAGACCGCCTGACCAAGGGCGGGCTCGACTAGGTGGAATTTGAACCTCGATTTCTCCGTGAGGCTACCGGCTTTGCGGACCAGATCCGTGCGCTCGCGACTACCGTCAAGAACGAGGATGGGTTCGGGGCTTTCGACGAGCAAACTCTGCTCAATCTCGACTCCGTTGGTGCGGCCGAGTATCTCCTGATCACTACCGACGGCGATCCCGCGGCCGGTGAACCCCAAGCTGAATCCGGCCCTCACTCACAGTCTGAAACGGGCGAGGGCACAGTTGTTGGTGCAGCTATCCGCGATGTCCGCAATGGGAACGTGGAGCTAGCCGTCGCACCCTCGCACCGGAGCCGGGGCCTCGGGCGCCGGCTCCTACGCGCGGCCCGCGAACGCTTTGCGGGCTCCTCGCTCTGGGCGCACGGCACTCTGCCTCCGGCCCAAGTCCTCGCGGAAACAGAAGGTTTGACGGCAACGCGCTCGCTGCTCGTCATGACGCGCCCGCTCGTAGGGGTCGTCAATCGGTCAGACCTTGAAAACGCGATTCCAAATTGGTCGATACGGCCGATCGATCCCGAGGCAGACCTCGAGGTATTCACTAGCCTCAACGAAGCCGCTTTCGCAAATCATCCCGAGCAGGGTCAGCTCACCATCGATGACATGAGGCAGCGCTTCTCGCAGGATTGGTTCGACCCCGAACTGCTGCTCCTCGTCCACCCGAAGCACACCGACGATCAAAACGACATCGCGGACGGCGCGTCGATGAGCGTCTCAGTGGCTGCTGCGAACGGGTTTAACGGCGACAAGCCGCTAGCGTTTCTCTGGCTCAAGCCACAGTCAAAGACCGTAGTGGAGCTCTACGTCCTTGGCGTTCACCCGAAGATTCAAGGGCAGGGGCTCGGCGGCACACTGTCGGATCTCATGCTCAAGATCATGCGAAGCCACGGATTCCAGCAGGCGATCTTGTATGTGGATCTTGATAATGAGCCGGCGGTGCGGTCGTATCGCCGCGCCGGTTTCGACGTCTCAGAGACCCACACTCAGTACGACCTCTAGGCGATTGGCATCCGACGCACCCCGAGCAATAGGAGGCGGATCGACCGCCAATTAGCCTGACTCGGGTGCGCCCGCGGAGCGCCGACCAGTCCATGTGAGACGTTGGGCGTTGATAAACTCAGCCCACATCTGAGACTATTTCGGTATGAGCGAGCAAACCCCTGAACTGACCCAGTCAACAGCAGCAGATCACATTGACCTTGAAGAGGCACTCCCTGCTTCTCTCGAGAAGATCATCGAAACCGATGAGGAACTGAGTGAGCTGTCAAAGAATGACGTGCAGAGTCTGCGCGCCCGCCTCCTTGAGGGTATGCGCATGGGAACGGCGGTCTCCCCGACGGAGCTCATCGATGAAGCCGAGGAGATAGTTCGCCAGGCCGAGGCAGACGAAGAGTCGCTCCACGAAGGCGAGCTCCCAGACGGCCGCTTTCTCGACCGTGAACTGTCCTGGCTCGCCTTTAACGAGCGCGTGCTTGAGCAGGCCGAGGACCAGGACCTCCACATCCTTGAACGCGCCTGGTTCCTTGCAATTTTCGCCTCGAACTTGGATGAGTTTTACATGGTCCGCGTGGCCGGCCTCATGCGCCGTATTGCGACCGGGATGGCGACGACGAAGGCCTCCGGCCTCGCACCCCGGCAGGTTCTTGAGGGAATTACGATTCGCACGAGGGAATTGCAGGACCGCCACGCGCGGGTATACCGCGACGACGTGCAACCCAAGCTCGCCGAGGTTGGTATCGTCATCCAGCATTGGTCGGATCTCAACGATAAGGAGAAGGACCGCCTGTCGAAGTTCTACCGCAAGCAGATCTTTCCGGTCCTTACCCCGCTCGCCGTGGATCCAGCCCACCCGTTCCCATACATTTCGGGCCTGTCGCTCAACCTTGCGGTGCTCGTGCGCAACCCGAAGAACAACAACGAACTCTTCGCTCGAGTGAAGGTCCCACCACTTCTGCCACGTTTCATCGCAGTCGACTCGGAAGGGCGCCCTTACCGTCCCGAAGATGTGCCAGTGGACGAGTTCGGCAAAACCGCCTACATTCCGCTCGAAGAAGTGATTGGCGCACACCTTGATTCATTGTTCCCGGGGATGGAGGTGGTGGAGTATTCCACCTTCCGCGTTACCCGTAACGAGGACCTCGAGGTTGAGGAAGACGACGCCGAGAACCTGCTTAAAGCTCTCGAAAAGGAGCTGCTTCGCCGTCGCTTCGGGCAGGCCGTGCGGCTCGAGGTTGAGGAAGACATCTCAAAGAAGGTGCGTGAACTCCTCGTCCGTGAGCTAGGAGTCCGCAACGACGACGTGCTGCCGCTTCCCGCGCCGCTTGACCTGACGGGCTTGAACGTTATTCACGACCTGGACCGCCCCCACCTGAAGTACAAGAAATTCGTGCCGGTGACGGCGAAGGGCATTTCGGACGTGGAATCGGCGAGGATGCCGGACATTTTTGCCGCTATTCGACGCAGGGAGATCCTCGTCCACCACCCTTACGAGTCGTTTGCGACGTCGGTCCAGCACTTTATTCGCCAGGCTGCGGAAGATCCGAAGGTGCTTGCAATTAAGCAGACGCTCTACCGCACGTCGGGTGATTCTCCGATTGTGGATGCGCTGATTAAGGCGGCAAACCTCGGAAAGCAGGTGCTTGCGGTCGTTGAGATCAAGGCTCGTTTCGACGAGGAAAACAATATCGAATGGGCTCGCAAGCTTGAGGAAGCTGGCGTCCACGTCGTCTATGGAATCGTCGGGCTGAAGACGCACTGCAAGCTGTCGCTCGTGGTGCGCCAGGAGTCGGATGGCCTGCGCCGGTACTGCCATGTGGGCACGGGTAACTACAATCCGAAGACTGCCCGAGGCTACGAAGATCTTGGCCTGTTCTCATCTGATCGTGATGTTGGCCAGGACCTCACTCGCCTGTTTAACCAGCTGTCCGGCTACGCGCCGAAGGCGAAGTTCCATCGCTTGCTCGTTGCGCCGACTGGCATCCGCAAAGGTCTTGTGGAGCGTATCGACCGCGAAATCGAAAATCTCGAAGCTGGCAAACCAGCGTGGATCCGTCTGAAGTGCAACTCGATCGTGGACGAGCGGCTCATCGACGCCCTGTACCGCGCATCGCAGGCAGGTGTGCCCGTTGACATTCAGGTCCGCGGAATCTGTTGCCTGCGCGCCGGTATCCCTGGCCTGTCCGAGAACATTCGCGTGCGTTCGATTTTGGGACGTTTCCTCGAGCATTCGCGCGTCTACACGTTCTGCAACGACGACGACCCAGAGGTGTGGATCGGATCTGCCGACCTCATGCATCGCAATTTGGATCGCCGAGTTGAGGCGCTCATTCGCGTGGTGGAGGAGGAACAGAGGGACTTCCTCGTGGAGCTGGTGCGGCGTGCGACGTCGGACGAAGTGCAATCGTGGCACATGTTAGCCGATGGCTGGGAACAGGTGACGACCGACGTCGACGGGGAGAAGCTCCCGCACATCCAAGACCAACTCATGGCACGCGCTCGCGAAAACGTGGCTGATCGCCGCTAGAGCCACCACCGCCGCGGAAGGGTCTAACCTTCGGCTGTTACAGTGCAGAGGTGTTACCGCCTTGCACTGGGCGGTGAAAGAGTTGAAGCCATCAGTGGAGGGATGTCGTGTCCAAACCAGACATCAGAGGCGCCGGTGCTATTATCTGGCGCAAAAATAACCGTAAAATCCAGGTACTCATTGTTCACCGCCCCGAGTGGGATGACTGGTCCTTTCCGAAAGGCAAGGCCAAGCCAGATGAATCTCTACACGAGTGTTGCATTCGTGAGATGCGCGAGGAGACCGGCCTTGATGTCGTGCTTGGTGTGCCTCTCGGGTCGCAAAATTACACGATTGCCGGTGGTAAGAGAAAGACGGTGCGCTACTGGTTGGCCACCGTGGTACCTAAATCAGACCCGGCTGTGAAAGTGCGCCCGAAGGTGAATCTCGCGTCGAAGAAGGAAGTGGATCAGGTTCGCTGGGTCTCGATCAAGGAGGCCAGGGCGATGCTCACCACTCAAGGTGATCGAGACATTCTCGGCTACATGAAAGACCTGTGGTCTGACGACAAGCACCAGACCGTGGCACTCTTGCTTGCTCGCCACACCCGTGCGATGCGGCGTTCAGCGTGGAAGGACAAGGACGGCGTGGGCGCAGAAGAGACCCGCCCGCTCACCAAGACCGGTTACGAACGTGCCGAAGCCCTTGTTCGTGTGTTCTCTGCCTACGGCGTGGAACGCATCGTGTCATCCCCCTGGCGGCGGTGCGTGGAGTCCATGACGCCCTATGGGAAGGCCGTTGGCGTAGATATCGAGACTAAAGATGTGCTCACCGAGGCCGCTCATGAAAAGGAGCCCAAGCCTGTCGCATCGCTCGTGAAGAAATGGTTGCGCAAGGAATTGCGTCCCATGGTTGTGTGCCTACATCGCCCGACTCTTCCCACCGTCATGGAAACCCTTGAGGAATTCACGCCCCAAAGGATTATGAGGCAGGTTCCCGAGAAGGATCCGTGGCTCAAGACGGGCGAGGTGATCGTAGCTCACGTGGCCAACCGTCGCGGTAAGGCGCCCACCATTGTTGCATTTGAGAAGATCCGCCCGCTTCTGGACTAAGCGTTCTATTCGACCTGAATTTTGACGACTTTCGGTTGAAAAGTGAGCGGAAAACACCAAACTGTGGTGGAGCTTACTAGGCTGTTTACGAAGTGTTAACCTTTCGATTGCTGGCTGTCAATGAAGCCCTTTTACTCTTGGACATGGCAAGGGGTTTTCAACCTCTTACGAATCCAACATCTAGAAGGATGGAAAACTGTGAAGATTGCACGTAACCGCGGAATTGCCGGAATCGCAGCTTTGACGCTTGCACTCGGCCTAGCCGCATGCTCGGATGATAACGGTGGCGACGACACCACAACAGATACCACCACGACGGATACTGGCGACGCAGAGGGTGGAGACCTTCAGGGAACCATCAATGGTTCTGGTGCGTCCGCACAGGTAAACGCACAGCAGGCATGGCGTGATAACTTTACGGCGCAGTCCGGTGCCATCGTGAACTACGATTCGACCGGTTCGGGTACTGGACGCGACCAGTTCATTGCTGGCGAAGTTCACTACACCGGCACCGATTCGATGCTCGATGAAGAAGAGATCAATCTCGCCACCGAGCGTTGTGGCTCAGAGCCCATCGAACTTCCCCTCTACATCTCCCCGATCGCAATCGCGTTCAACCTTGACGGAATTGACAATGTCAATATGTCCGCTGACGTTATCGCACAGGTATTCAACGGCGACATCGCCGAGTGGAATGACCCGGCTATTGCCGATCTGAACGCAGACATCGAACTTCCGGCACTCCCAATCATTCCGGTTAACCGCGCCGATGATTCCGGCACCACCGAAAACTTCCAGCAGTATCTCGCTGAGGCTTCGGACCTGTGGACGTATGAGCCATCTGACACCTGGCCGGTAACGGGCACGCAGTCTGCTGAGCAGACCGCAGGCGTTGTCAACCTCGTGAACTCGACCCCTGGTGCTATCACCTACGCTGATGCGTCGCAGATTGGCGACCTCGGTACCGTGGCAGTCGAAGTTGCAGGCGAATTCCTCGAGTACTCACCCGAAGCTGCGGCAAGGATCGTCGATAACTCGGCTCCTACCGAGCACGCAACCGACCGTATCCTGACCGTTGATCTCCAGCGCGATGGCTCCGTCGAGGATGCCTACCCGATCGTTCTGATTTCGTACTTGGTTGCTTGCACCGAGTATGATGATGCAAACACCGCAGAAATCGTTAAGGAATACTTCACCTACATGGCTTCCGCAGAGGGCCAGGACGCTGCAGCAGCAGCAAATGGTGGTAACGCCCCGATCTCGGACGATCTTCGCGACCAGGCAATGGCTGCGATCGAACAGATTCAGACCAACTAAGTGACAACTCACGTGAATGCGGGCCAGCCAACACAGGCTGGCCCGCAGCCACGTACATGATCGGAGTATGACGTGACAAACGTTGACAGCTCTACCGACGTGAAGGTGGCAGAGGTGCCGGAGACCCCTCCGACGGACACGCCGACCACAGACCAGCGTCGAGCCAGTCTAAAGCCTGGCTCCGGTGGTAAACGGACCGGCGACAAGCTTTTCGGCGGCGTTTCCACAGTGGCTGGAATTTCGATTCTTGTTCTTCTTGCATCCGTCTTTACTTTCCTGTTGCTTTCCTCGGGCAATATCCTCGTCACACCCGGCGAAGAACTAGCGGAGCGCATCGGATTCGCGCGGGGCATGACCTTCTGGCAGTTCGCCGGTGTGACCATATTCGGCACCTTGTTAGCGTCCGTCATCGCACTCATCATCGCGGTGCCATTCGCCGTAGGAATTGCGCTATTTATTTCGCACTACACACCACGCAAACTCGCATCGGCCTTTGGCTACGTCATCGATCTGCTGGCAGCGATTCCCTCTGTCGTGTTCGGCCTGTGGGGCATGTGGACGCTGGAGCCGATCATGCGTCCGATCTTCACGTGGTTCTCATCCTTCTTGACCCCCATCTTGGAGTGGATCTCTGGCACACCAGAAAAGCTCGAAAACGGAGAGCAAGTATGGAACGGAGGCCTGCCTGGCTTTAGTTACGCCGCAGCGAATTGGGAATGGTGGCCGCTAGGCCCGGAAGCGGCTGCTTTCGTACCGCCCGGCCGTAACATCCTCATGGGTGGCATCATTCTTGCCATCATGATTCTTCCGATCATCACCTCGCTCACACGGGAGGTGTTCCTCCAGACTCCGCGCCTGCAGGAAGAAGCATCGCTCGCACTCGGCGCAACTCGCTGGGAAATGATCAAGATGGTCGTACTACCGCACGGGCGCTCGGGGATCGTCTCGGCGTCGATGCTCGGACTTGGTCGAGCTCTCGGTGAAACAATGGCGCTGCTCATGGTTCTCTCTCCGGGATTGATGGTCAACTTCAACCTGATGAGTCCGGGGCAACACTCGACGATCGCCTCGCAGATCGCACTGAGATTCCCTGAGGCATCCGGCATCGAGTCTGATTTCTTGATCGCGCTTGGCCTCATTCTGTTCGTCATCACGTTCGTGGTTAACTTCATCGCTCGGTCGATCGTTGCCCGTTACGCAGAGTTCTCAGGAGCAAACGCATGAGTGTTGCAACAGTTAAGTCCCCTAACGGAATTGGCGGGGGCACTCAAAAGTACTTGCCCAAGTGGTTCAACGGTGCCTCGATCTTGGCATCGTTGGTCATTGGATTTCTCGTTTCGCGGCTTGCGGATAGTGGAGTTGCCGGCGTCTTGGCGTTCCTCGCGGTCTACTTCCTGGTCGTCATTTTCTTCGGCTTTATGGTGGAAGGCCGGCGCTATGGAACCGACCGGCTGCTGACCTCGGTCATCAGCGGAACCTTCATCGCGGCGATCATTCCTCTAGTCTCACTCTTGTGGACGGTGCTCGTTCAGGGCTGGTCCCGTATGTCCGCCGGCGGATTTTTCACGGCGACGACGTTTGGCCAGTCCAATCCGGACGCGGTGACGGGAGCCGGGCACGCCGTCGTCGGCACGCTTTTAATCACGGGCATGGCTGCGCTCATCGCCGTACCCCTGGGAATCCTCACAGCTGTCTATCTCGTCGAGTACGGCAAGGGAAAGCTGGCAACGGTCATCACCTTCATGGTGGATATCATGACGGGCATTCCGTCGATCGTTGCCGGTCTGTTCGCGGCCGCCATGATTCCGATGATCAATCAGGCACTGTTCGGCGAGGCGCAGTTCAAGAATGGATTCGCCGGTGCCATCGCACTCGTGGTTCTCATGACGCCGATCGTGGTCAGGAATACAGAAGAGATGTTGCGCCTTGTACCTAATGAACTTCGTGAAGCGTCTTATGCTCTCGGAGTTACCAAGGCAGGCACGATCGTCCGTGTGGTACTCCGAGCGGCCGTCTCGGGCATTATTTCCGGCGTGTTCATCGCGACTGCACGAATCATTGGCGAGTCAGCTCCGCTGATGATTACCGCAGGTACGACCGACTTCTACAACTACAACATTTTCCAGAATCAGATGTATACGTTGCCCGTTTACGTCTACAACCAGTACAAGTCCGGAAATTCTGCTGAGGCATGGGCCGGAGCCCTTCTGCTCATCCTCATCGTTCTACTTCTGAACCTACTGGCTCGTTTCATTGCCAATCGATTCGCCCCGAAGGGCGAGAAGTAACCCACGGGGAACGCGGCTGAGGCCGCACGAGGTGAGAGCCTCAAGAAAGGAATCTCAATGTCTGAAGGCGTTAAGGTCAAAGACCTCAGTATTTACTACGGTGACTTCCTCGCAGTAGAAGGTGTGACCGTTGACATCGCTCCACGTTCGATCACGGCTCTCATTGGGCCGTCGGGCTGTGGCAAGTCGACCTTCTTGCGTTCGCTGAACCGCATGCACGAAGTTATTCCGGGTGCGCACGTCAAGGGCAGCGTGGATATCGATGGCCAAGATATTTACGAGGAGGGGGTCGATCCCGTCCGGGTTCGTCAGCACGTTGGAATGGTGTTCCAGCGCGCGAATCCATTCCCGACGATGTCGATTGCCGACAACGTTCTTGCCGGCATGAAGCTCAACAATCGCAACCTGTCCAAGTCGGACGGCGAGCAGATCGTCGAAGAGTCGCTGCGTGGCGCGAACCTCTGGGAGGAAGTGAAGGATCGTCTGGAGCGCCCAGGTTCTTCGCTGTCTGGTGGCCAGCAGCAGCGCCTGTGCATCGCACGGGCGATCGCAGTCAAGCCTGAAGTGCTGTTGATGGACGAGCCATGTTCTGCGCTCGACCCAATCTCGACTCTTGCGATCGAGGATCTCATGCAGGAACTGCAGCAGGACTACACGATCGTGATCGTCACGCACAATATGCAGCAAGCGGCCCGCGTCTCGCAAAAGACCGGCTTCTTCAACATCGAAGGGACCGGCAAACCCGGCCACCTTATTGAGTTTGATCAGACTGAGAAGATCTTTTCCAACCCTACGCATCAAGAGACCGAGGATTACGTCTCCGGGCGCTTCGGCTGATCCACGCGCGTACGCGGAATAGCGGGGCTCACCTTACGGGGGAGCCCCGCTTTCTCGTGGATGGTGCGAGCTGTTCGTGCGTCGCGAGGCGTGTTGCTCGCTGTTCAACCCTCGCAAGGGGCCTTCGCGCATCACACGGCACTTAAATACCGCTTTAAGGTGCCTTGTGATGCAGGTAGGTGCCGTGTGGAGGTGAGGGATGGTGTGTTGTCCCGCTATCTCGTGGGTGGTGCGAGCTGTTCGTGCGTCGCGAGGCGTGGTGCTCGCTGTTCAACCCTCGGAAGGGGCCTTCGCGCATCACACGGCACTTAAATACTGCTTTAAGGTGCCTTATGATGCAGGTAGGTGCCGTGTGGAGGCGAGGGATGGCGTGGAGGCGTGGAGGCGTGGTGCAATGTAAAGGCGTGGTGCCATGTGATGGACGCAGGGGCCATGGGACGCCGAGGGATGGTGTGAACAGTGCCAATGAGGGCGCCGTCGAGCCACCCCGTGTAGGGGCCAGATTAACCTGCCGCGCGCCCTATGCGAACTGAGAGAACACTAAGGCGAATAGTGCAGCGATCGAACCGGCAGCAGGGAGGGTGATGAACCAAGCGCCCACGATGTTGCCTGCGGTACTCCAACGAACGGCAGAGCGGCGCGTCGTCGAACCAACGCCCATCACGGACGAGGTGATGGTGTGAGTGGTTGAGATCGGGGCAGCAAACACGAATGCCGTGGTGTACAGGACACCGGCCGCCACGGTTTCGGCGGCGAAGCCCTGAGCCGGGTTGAGATCAACAATCTTCGTGCCGAGGGTCTTCATGATGCGCCAGCCACCGGCATAGGTGCCAGCCGAAATAGCGGCGGCAGCGGCGAGCTTCACCCACAGGGGGATCGACGTGCCCTCGTGGTAGCCGCCTGCAACGAGCGCGATCACGATCACGCCCATCGTCTTTTGAGCGTCCTGCAGACCGTGCCCGAGCGCCATGGCGGCGGCGGAGATCGTCTGGGCGACGCGGAAGCGCCGCATCGTCTTTCTGTACGGAGCGTCTTTGAAGGTCCGCAAGAGCAGTTTCATCAGTAGGAATGCGAGAGTGAAACCGACGACTGGCGAGATGAACATCGGCAGAATAACCCGTGTCCCGATGACATCCCAATGAACGGTAAATGCGGCGGCGAGGCCAGCGCCTGCAAGGCCACCGATGAGCGCATGCGACGACGACGACGGCAGCCCGAACCACCACGTAATGAGATTCCAGGTAATGGCGCCGATGAGGCCGGCAAGTACCACAACGAGGCCATTCATGCCGTCCGAAGCGCTCACATCGACAATGCCGGAGCCGATGGTTTCTGCCACCCCAGTGCCGAGGAGTGCGCCGATGAAGTTCATGACGGCAGCCATGAGAAGGGCGACGCGCGGGGTTAGGGCGCGAGTTGCCACCGAGGTTGCAATGGCATTGGCGGCGTCGTGAAATCCGTTCGTGTAATCAAAAACGAGGGCGATCACGACGGTGATAATGACCAGCGTCAGAATCGGATCCACGAAATCAGGACTCCTTCAGTGTGAGGAGCTCGACGGCAGCGGCCAGTTCCTCAAATGAATCAACCGCGGCTTCGAACGAGTCGAGGGTGATCTTGGAGGCGATGAGTTCTTTCGGAGTGCGATCGGAGGCAAACAGATCGACGATGAGTTCGCGGTAGAGGGCGTCGGCGCGGTTCTCAAGGTTGTTGATGTTGAGCCATTCCGTGCGGATTGACGGTTCGATTTTCTTGAGCTTTGCAACAGCGACGACGGCGTGCTCGGCACACTGCACGATGATGTCGGTAATTTCGTGCACTTTGGGCGAGACTTCACCGATGCGGTAGAGCACGAGGTTGTCGCCAGCCTCATCGATTGCATCCACGCAGTCGTCGATTTCAGAGGTGAGGTGGATGAGGTCGCCACGGTCGTAGGGGAGGACGAAGCGGGAGCCGACCTCCTTGAGAACCTGGTGCGAGGCGACGTCGGCTTCGTTTTCTATCTGGTGAAGCGTGACGTTGAGATCTGCCCGCGATTTCGAATCGGCGCTGACCATCTTGGCCAGCGTCTTGGCGGCTCGAACGAGGTGTGACGCTTGCTTATTGAGGAGTGCCTGGACTTCGTGTTGGCCGCTAAAACGGCCGAAGAAACTAGACATGCGCTTGTGTCTCCGCTAACTGTGTGTGCGATGGATATGGCTTCTAAATGTGCAACTGTGGTTTGTGAATCTGCCCGGACGTGTAAGCACGCTTATCCAGTGAGCTGGACCCTGTATGAACAGGTGGCAACGATTAGATTACGGCAGAGTTAACAAAAGTGCCAAGGTGTTTTCGTGCGTTGGATATGAATAATGTGGCGAGTTGGTCACACAATGGCAATGTCGGGTACGAAGCCCTATATTTTGAGTCATCCACGCGTGAGCCCGCTCATCTGACGCGCTCGTCTGGCGGCCGTGCAAGCCCTGCGATCGTGGTACGCCGAACATGAGAAAGGGCCGCACCCTCAGGTGCGGCCCTTCACGTTTACGACACCGAACCCGAGAGCGCCTGTCGGCGCGAAGGCCGCTCGTAGCGGCATATATTTGGAGCCCGGGGCTTTCGCGATCCGGTGTCTTGCCTCAAGTTTAACGCACGGTTTTTTGATTGTCACCCCCTGTTTCTCGCACGCTTTCCTAGTCGGTTCTATTGCGGTGCACGTCTGCCAAAGCAGCGTTATGAGGGCCACAATCAGCGAAAACACTGGTAAAGTCCTAATACCGGAGTTTGGGGATATACACTGTTGGCTATGACTCCGTCCACGCAGGGGCCTCACTCTCACCGCGGCCAATCACTGGTTGATCTACTTTTCGACCGCGATAATCCTGCTCGTCCGTCGTGGGATATGCGCCCGCCACTCGTGTGGGCGTCAATCGGTGCGTTCTTCGCGGCCATCCTCGCGCTCGACGTGAGTTTTGGGCCCTTCACCTCGGCAATCGCGGCTCTCCTTCTTGGACTTGCCATCATCCCGGGT